>DASQAT010000003.1 GCA_035635555.1 Candidatus Dormiibacterota bacterium | reverse complement strand
GCGGGGAGACTCCCTGTAGAAAGAACCGTGCCGGGAGCGAGAAAACTCAGGAAGTCGTCAGCAACGCCTGACCGGAGCCCCTGCCGCGCCTCCCGAAGACCGGCGTCCGGTCGGACCTGAACAGGAGTCCATCCTTCCCGTCCTCATCCGGACACCCATCCACACGCTTGTCGGGCATTTTCCGATCTATTTCGCCGCGTACTCGAAGTCGGCCGTGACCGAGCCGGTGGCCGGCACCGTCACCGACTTCGACTGCTTCCCGAGCTTCTCGTGCCAGTACTCGAGGGTGTAGGTTCCCGCCGGGACCCCATCGATCTTGAAGGTGCCCGAGGCGTCGGTCAGGGCGTAGTAGGCGTGACCGGCCACGACGATCCAGCCGGCCATCCAGGAGTGGACGTCGCACTTGATCTGGATGATGTCCGGCTTCGCGAAGGTCGCCGGCATCTCCTTCTTGAACTTGGGCTGCGCCTTGTTGAACGGCGTGTTGTTCTTGGGGAAGGTGTGGATGTTGTGCAGGATGCCGTCGCTGTTGACGATGGTCACCTCCTGCCCGGCGGGGACGATGTCCACGTGCGGCACGAACTTGCAGCCGTTCTGATCGAGAGTCGGCTTCGCCGCCGCCGTGTACTTCTTGCCGTCCTTGGGGTCGGAGATGTTGACAACCACGTTCTTGACGCCCTTGTCGGGGCCGACGAGAAGAGTCTCGTCGATGTGCTCCGCCTTGCCGCACACCGCCTGATCCTTGGTGACCTGGATCTTGGCGGGAGTGGGCGCCGTGCCGGCGTATTTCACCTTGCCGACGATGTCGCCGGCGAAGGCGGAACCGAGCGTCAGCGCGGTCACGACCAGAGCGGGAACTGCCGTGGTGCGGATCGTCATCATGGTCCTGGGCTCCTTCCTCAATCTGACAGGCGGTTCGATTCTAACCCGTATGCGGGATCGGGCACAGCGGCGGGCGCCTCAGGGGGACGCGCCCGTGGAGGTGCCGCCGTGCCTGAGACCCAGCGTGAAGACGTATTCGCTCAGCGCCCTGATCTGGCGCTCCGGGTCGCCCCCGAGGACGTCCGGGGGGGCCGAGCCTTTCGGGTCGTCCGGATCGTAGAAGGTCGGCATCTTGGTCCCCGGCATCAGTTTCTGCGGGTTCGACAGCCAGCGCGCGATCCAGTCGGCGTTCAGCCGGCGTGAGGCGAGCGTCAGGTCCGGCGCCCATCCCTCCGGCGGGCCGGGCGGCTTGCGGGCCCCCTGCTGATGACAGTTCCAGCAATTGAAGTAGTCGGGTCCGAACATCTTGAGCGCCGCCTGCAGGTCGGGTCCCTTCGGAGGCTCCTGCGGCAGCGTCTGGAACGGAAAGAGCCGCTGCTCCCTTGCGGCGAAGTGGTGCACCAGCGCGTCGGCCTCCGTGTCCGTGAGCTGGAAGGTCGGCATGCGCACCTCGAGCCAGGGCCTGATCGGAGTCGGACCCTTGAGGAAGGCGAACAGCCAGTCGGGCTGCACCTTGTCCCCCTCTCCCTCCAGGATCGGCGGCGAGAAGCTGGGGGCGGAGTTCATCGCCTCCTCCTCCGACAGCCCCTTCGCCTGGAGGTTCTTCGCGATGCTCTCACGGATGGCGCCCCCCTTCCCTTCGAGGATGTGACAGCCCTGGCAGTTGTAGTCGCGCACCAGGCGCCGGCCCGCCTCGACCGCCTCATCGCGCGCCGACAGGCGGCGCATGCTCTCGAGCGGCATCTTCTCCTTGGTGAGGCCCTGCAGCAGCAGGGTCACGGCGTCCGCCATCTCGTCGTTGAAGCCGAACTGCGGCATGCGCAGGCGGTCGTAGAACTCGGCGACGTGACCCTGGTCGAACGAGCGCGGCTCCTTCATCTTCTGGTAGAACCAGGCGGGGGAGGTGTGCTCGATCTGCATGAAGCCGAACAGCAGCAGGTCGGCCGGCTTGCTGCCTTCCTCGGACAGGTCGGTGCCGATCGGCGGCGTCTTCTCGAAGCCCGGGATCAGGTGGCATCCGAAGCAGCCGTAGCGCGAGATGGTGCGCTCGCCGAGCAGGACGTCCCTGTCGTGTTCGGTCATCGCCGCCAGCTTCGCCTGGGCCTCCTGCGGCGGCATCCGCTGCGACAGGTAGGCGAGCAGGGCGGCGTCGCGCGCCTGGGGCCGGGGTCCGACCGGCGCGACCCGTCGTTCCGACGGGGTGTCATCCTTCAGGGTCGTCAGGAAGGCGGTGATGTCGAGCGCCTCCTGCGACGTCAGCCGGAGGTTCGGCATGCGCGTGTCGGGGTTGTACTGCCGGGGATTCAGGATCCACTGATAGATCCACTCGGGGTTCGCCTTGCTTCCGATGCGCGACAGGTCCGGTCCGAAACGGCGTTCCCAGGCGATCGGGTCGGCCGCATGACCGTCGTTCCGCGCCTGCAGGGTCTCGGCCGGGACGTCGTCCCTCTCGATGGCGTGGCAACCCATGCAGCCGATCGATTTCACGAGCCTCCGTCCACGCTCCGCGTCGCCCCGTCCCTGGAGGGGAGGATAGCTCCGCTTCTCGGCCTTCTCGGCGAGGTAGGCCACGATCCCGGTGATCTCCGCATCCTCGCGATCCGCGTCTCCGGGCGCCTGGTTGTTCTCGAGGCCGAAGAAGCGCGGCATGCGGGTCGACGGGCGGAAGGCCTTCGGGTTCTTGATCCAGCGTCCCATCCATTCCGTCGTCAGCTTCGAGGTGGGATGCATCAAGGTCGGCGCCACCTTGGGCCGGTTCTCGAAGCCGCGCATCTTGTGACAGCCGTAGCAGCCGTAGCGGTTGACGATCTCGAGCGCGCGGTTGAGGCGGGGCGCCTCCGGAACGCTGACCACGCCCTGGTGACACTTCAGGCAGGCGGCCTCGGTGCGGCGCAGCGCCAGCATCGGCTGCTCCCAGTAGTGATCGTGCTTCCAGCCGTATTCCTTCTCCCACGTCTTCGTCTGCTCTTCCGAGTCCGGCTGGTGCACGGCGTACAGGAAGTCGACCGCCCGGTCCCGGCCGCGATGACACGCGGTGCATCCGAACCTGTCCACCGGATGGGGCGACGATCCACCCAGGAAGAAGTTCAGATTCGCGTGCGTTCGGAACGGCTCGGCCGCGTCCTCGAAGCCGGCCCGATCGGCGGACAGATGACAGGTCTGGCAGCGATCGGCCCGCGGCACCCGTGCGAAGTTGATGTCGAGCGGCACCCTGTCGAGGACGACCTGCTGGATCTTCAGGGACGGGGCGACGAAGTCGAGGAGCGGCGCGTTCAGCACGTCGATCGCCACCTTCATGAGGCCGGTCGGCTCGACCTTGTCGAGTTTCTTCTTCAGGCGGTCGACCCCGGCCTCCAGATCGCCGATCTTCTTGTCGGTCTCGGCGATCCGGCCGTTGATCGCATCGATCGCGGCCTGGGCGTCCGCCTTCTCCTTCTCGTGCAGGAGCCCCTTGACCCGGAGATCCTCGAGCTGCTTCTGCAGAGCGTCCATGTCCTTCTCGATCGTGGCGGCCTTGGGCAGCGCGCGGTGCGCCGCCTCCTCGTAGTCGAACTTCTTGGCGTCGAAGGTGGACTTGGTGGTCCGGTAGCCCAGATCGTCCCGGTAGGCGACCGACTCGATCTCCCGGAGTTTCTTCTGGGCCGCTTCGAGGTCCTTGGCGTGCTGCCCGGCCGCGGCCTCGGCTTCGGCGCGCTGCTTCTGGAGAGCGTCCAGCGTGGACGTGTCGATGGCCTTCTCCGCGGCATCGATCTGGGCGTGCGTCTTCTCCGCCTCGAGGCGCTGGAATTTCTTCTGGTACGTCTTCCATCCGCGGCTGTAGTCGTCGTACACCATCCACCCCATCGTCACGAGCAGACCGAGGCTGCTCGCCGCGAACAGGAGGTTCATCGCGCTCATCTTCCGCAGCGTCTCGTCTGTCAGCTTCGGCACGACCACCTCGGCAGGGGAGGGCGCCCCCCTCCTCCGTCAGATGTTGAAGAAGATCTCCGGGACGGTGACGACGTAGTGCATGTTGAGCGTCCAGCGCAGCATCATCTTGATCGGCAGGCTGAGCATGGTCAGCCCCAGGAACACCATGATGTGAAAGCGCGCGGGGCCCAGCTTCTCGTAATACATCTTGAAAGCGCGCTTCGCGAGGAGCGGCGGCAGCGCCAGGAAGTAGGCCGCCACCAGCGTCAGCCCGAAGACCTCGCGGACGATCGGGTTCTTGGGGAGGGACATGTGCAGCCACTTGACCCAGATGATCTGCGACAGGTCGACGTTGATGAGCGGCACCAGCTTGTGGGCGTCCCAGTACTCGAAGGGGCCGAAGAAGTTCTGGTTGGGGCCGCGCAGGAAGGTGCCGATGATGATCAGCCAGACCCACAGGACCACGAACCCGAACAGGAAGATGGCGATCTCGGGCTTGCGCTCCCTGAAGGTGAAATATCCGTTCCCCTTCGGGTTCTTGTCGATGTACGGGATGGCGCACAGACCGACGATGATCAGCCCCGGCAGGAGGACCCCCGCGATCCACGGGTCGTAGTACACGAGCATCTCCTGCAGCCCGAGGAAATACCAGGGCGCCTTGCTCGGGTTCGGCGTCTTGGCGGGGTTGGCCGGCTCCTCGATCGGCGCCTTGAGATAGATCGACCAGACGATCAGAAAGATGGTCCACAGGATCATGCAGAGGAACTCGGTGTACACCAGGTCGGGCCACACCATGACCTTGCCGTCCCCCGCCTCGCGCTTCTCGACGATCGGCTGGCCCGCGGTCCTGAGGGCGTCGTTCCGGCGGCCCTCCTTGAGCGCGAACCAGACGAAGAAGGCCACCAGGAAGATCATCCCGGCGATCGGCACGTTGTCCGGCTTCAGGACGATGAGCGCGAAGTTGGGGTCGAGGCAGGAGAACAGGAACAGGACCCCGACCACTGCGAACAGGATCCCCCCGACCCTCGCCCGGTACACCGACGCGACCGGACGGGTGAGACGCCGCAGCCAGGCCGGCCCCAGCTCGCCGGGAAAAATGAGGACCAGGAAGGCTCCGACCGTGAGAGTGAAGAAGCGCGGCGGCGCCGACAGCCAGTTGATGGCGATTTTGAGCGATTCGATCATCGCTTCGTCGTCCTCAAACAGGTCCCGAGATGCCGCCATCCTTGCGGACGCGCCAGAAATGCACGGCCATCAGGATGATGGCGACGACAGGGATCCCGACGCAGTGCAGGACGTAGAAGCGCAGGAGCGCCCCGGCCCCGACGAACCGTCCCGCCAGGAGCGCGAAGCGCATGTCGTTTCCGGCATTGATGAGGCTGATGTCGCCAAGCTTGAGAAGGCTCGCGCCGGGTCCCTCGTGCCCGAGGAGCGGCGTGGCGCGGGCCATGTTCGAGCCGACCGTGACCGCCCACATGGCGAGCTGGTCCCAGGGCAGCAGGTAGCCCGTGAAGGACAAAAGAAGCGTCAACACCAGGAGGAGCACGCCCACGTTCCAATTGAATTCGCGGGGCGGCTTGTACGAACCGGTCATGAAGACGCGCAGCATGTGCAGCCACACCGTGATCACCATCGCGTGCGCGCCCCAGCGGTGCAGCTCCCGCATCACGCCGAGCGGCACCTGCTCGCGCAGGTCGACGATATCGACGTAGGCGTACTCGACGGTCGGGTGGTAGTAGAACATCAGGAGGAGACCGGTCGCCACCTCCACGAGGAACAGGAAGAAGGTGATCCCCCCCATGCACCATGTGAAGCGCAGTCGAATCCCGCTCTTGCGCACCTTCACGGGATGCAGGTGCAGGAAAACGTTCGTCAGGACGACCAGGCCGCGGTTGCGGGCTGTGTCCATCGGACCGTGACGGAAGATCGAGTTCCAGAGCTGGGTATTGCGCGTGTAGTCCCAGAGCTTCTTCAGGCCCGCCATCGGCTCCATCCCCCCGAGGCGCCGCGCCGAACCGGCGGGCGCCCGCCGGCTTTCACACGGTCATGAACGATTCGGGACTGCTCCACTCGCCCTTCTCCTGGGCGTAGATCTTGGTCTTGTCGACCAGGATCTGCCCGTCGTCGGCGAGGACCACCCGGTACCGCTCGAGCGGGCGCGGTGCCGGACCCTCGTAGTTGATCCCCGAGCGGTAGAACCCGCTTCCGTGACACGGACACTTGAACTTGTTCTCCGCCTCGAGCCAGTTCGGCGTGCAGCCGAGGTGCGTGCAGACCGCCCGCAGAATGTAGATCCCCTTTTCGTCGCGGATGATGAACACCCCGAAGCTCTCCTTGAAGCGCTGATCGACCGTGCCCACCTGGAAATCGGAAGGGAGCCCGGCCTTGAACTGCTGCGGGGGCTCGAACAGGACGTTGGGGAACATGAATCGCGTGGTGGCGATGGTGCCGGCCGCGCAGGCCGCGGCGAAGGAGGTCCAGGCAACACCGAGAACCGAAAGGAAGCCGCGCCGTGTCACTGCGGCCGCGGCCGGCGCCTTTGCCGGGGCGGCCGGGGACGGCTTTGCCGCCGGGGCTGCGGGTGGCGCCGGGCTGGCAGCCCGGGGCGCCGGTTGTCCTGGAGTCGTGTTGTTTGAGTCGTCGGTCAAGCCCCGACCCTGTTCGTGAAAAAAATCACAACCAGGGACGCGCCATCCAACGCCTCGTCGAGCCGGTCGATCAATGCGGGGCGTCCCAAAAGGAGGGCTATCTTCGACCGAATCGCCCGCACTGTCAATACCGAACCGCGGGGGATCAGCGTCCGGACGGCTGCAACAGGGCCAGCGACTCGAAGGCGGCCTGGCGGACCTGGAGGCTGGGGTCGCTCTCACGGATCGCCCGCACAAGGTCCAGGTGATCGGTGTCGCGCAGCAGGACGAGAGAGCGCAGCGCGTTCCGGATCGCGTCCTCCTTCTGCTCCTCCGTCAGCGCCCTGGGCCGCCCCGACTCATCCTCCCGCCGCACGCTGTCGAGGTAGGCACGGTCGAGCATGCGCAGGAGGAGCGGAAGCCCTGCGCGATCGCCGCGACGGGCCAGGGACAGGGCGGCATTCCATGCGACGTCCTCGACCGGGTCATGCAGGAGTCCGCGCAGGGGCGCTATCGACCCGGGGTCATCGAGGGTCCCGAGGGCGTAGGCCGCGATCTTGCGGAGGCCCGCGTCTTCGTGGTCCAGAAGGGGGATGAGGGCGGGCGAGGCGCGCGCGTCGCCGATCGCCCCGAGGGCCCAGGCGGCGTAGATCGCCGTCTGCACGTCGGGGTCCCGGAGGGATTGTACGAGCGGCTCGACCGCGCGGGGGTCGCGGACCTCGCCGAGCGACAACGCCAGGTAGCGCCGCAGACGCGGGTCGTCGTCGCCCGCCGACTGGAACACGGTGATCAGGTCCGGCACGAAACGCGGGTCGAGGCTCACCGGGTCGTTTCCGGCGAGCAGGCGTGAGAGCCGGAACGCGGGCTCCCAGGCGTCCGCGCGGCGCAGTCGGATCTCGTCCAGATAATCGGAGGGGGATTTCCCCTCGCTCGCAATCAGGCCGAACACGATGTAGACGACGACGGCAAGCCCGGCGAGACCGAGCGGGAACAGCAGGAGCGGGGAACGGCGGCGGGACGGCGGCGGGATCTCCACCGGCACCTCCGCCGGCTCGTGCACCGCCAGGTCCGGGTCGTAGTGGATTCCAGAAGGGACATCCCGATCGGACCTGAGATCGGGAGTCGGCTCGCCCGTCTTCTCGTTCATCACGCTCGATTATAGGCCGGGGTCATTTCAGGTGGCTGAGGAGGAGTGTGCCGAGCCCGAGGAAGGACATGAAGCCGAAGCAGTCGGTGAACGTGGTCACGATGACGCTCGAACCGAGCGCCGGATCCAGCTTCAGCCACTTGAGCAGGAGAGGAATCGCGGCCCCCGAGGCCCCCGCCACCAGGAGGTTGAGGATCATGGCCAGGCAGATGATCAGACCGAGCCAGGGATTCCCCTTCCAGACGAAGGCCGTGAGGGCCATGACGAGACCGGTCGCCACTCCGATCGTCATCCCGACCAGGATCTCCTTGAGCAGGGCGCGGCGCGCCGAGGAGAAATCGATCTCGCCGAGCGCGATGCCGCGAACGATGACCGTGGACGCCTGTGTGGCCCCGATGCCGCCCATGCTGGCGACGATCGGCATCAGGGTGGCGAGGGCGACGACCTGGGCGATCGAAGCCTCGAAGAACGAGATCACCCAGGAGGCGAGAATCGCGGTGGCGAGGTTGAGGATCATCCAGGGCAGGCGCCGGCGGACCGATTCATACGGAGGGGTGGCGATGCGGTCCTCCGTGTTCAGGCCGGCCATGCGATACACCTCGCGGGTGGTCTCGTCGGTGATGGCGTCGATGGCGTCGTCCACGGTGACGATGCCGCACAGGACATTCGAGGCGTCCACGACCGGCACCGCCAGCAGGTTGTAGCGCGAGATCACGTCGGCCACCTCGGCGCGCGGCGTGTCGACGCGGACCCGGATCGCCTTGGGGTTCATGATCTCCCGCAGCTCCTGGTCCTGTCCCGCGAGGACCAGCTGGCGCAGGGAGACGACCCCCTCGAGGCGCTGCGTCTCGTCCACGACATAGAGGTAGAAGACCATCTCCGCTTCAGGCTCCGAGCGGATGCGGGAGACCGCCTCGCCGACGCGGGTGTGCCGATCCAGGGCCAGGAAGCGCGTGGTCATCATGCCGCCGGCCGTCTCCGGGCCGTAGGTCATCAGCCGGTCCAGGATCGCGGCCGTCTTCTCGTCCAGCAGCTTGAGAATGGCGACCACCCGATCCTCGAACAGGAGACGGAGCAGATCCGCCGCCTTGTCGGGCGCCAGGCGGGACACCAGGGAGGCGATGCGCTCGTTGCTGACCTGCACCAGGATCTCCTCGACCTGGGGCTCGGGAAGGTCGGCCAGGACCTCTCCGGCGCGCTCGTGCGCCAGGAGGACGTCGGTGAACGCCTTGCGCTCGGCCGGCGCCAGCGTGCGCAGGATCTGGACCATGTCCGCCGGGTGCATCCGGTCGAGGAGACGGCGCACGTCGTCGAGCGCTCCGAGACGCACGAAGCGCCGCATGACGTGTGTGAAGGTTCGTCCACCGCGCGGCGCGGAGGAGGCCTGCGCCGGGCTCTGAGGTGTGGCCACGGGGAGGTATTCTACTCCCGCCCCCGCGCGTTCGCGTGGGCTTCACGAGCCTCGTGCTATTCTGCCTCTCGTGTGGACCGGTCTCGTGTTTGCCGGTGGTCGGAGCGAGCGCATGGGACGCGACAAAGCGCTGGTCCTGGTCGCGGGGCGCACGCTCCTGGAGCGCGCCGTCGGTACTGTGCGCGACGCGGGGGGCGTTCCGCTGATCCTCGGGGCGACGCGGGAGGCGGCCGGGCTCGCAGGTGTGCGCTTCGAGGACGAGGGGGCCGCCGGTCATGGCCGGCTCGGGCCGCTCAACGCCCTGCGGCACGGTCTGTTCATCGGCGGTACGCCGGTGGTCGTGGCGCTCGCCTGCGACCTGCCGCTCGTCCCCCCCGCTTTCCTGCGATATCTGGCAGGGGAGTGCGAGCGCCACGCGGCGGTTGTGCCGCGGGCGGCGGGGGAGATGCAGGTCCTGGCGGCGGCCTATGCCGTCTCGTGCCTCGAGAGCATCGAGCGGCGGCTCGCCGAGGGGGAGCGCTCGGTGCACGGTGTCCTGCGGGAGGTCGGAGCGCGGATCATCGAGGGGGACGAGCTGCTTCCCTTCGGCGGGGAGGAGATCTTCCTGAACGTCAATTCCCCCGCGGATCTGGCGAAGGCTGAAAAAATGTTGATGGCCAGTCCGGCATGAAGCGAACCGACCGAAGCCGGACCCCCCGCCTCAGTCATGTCGACGCGCGCGGCCGGGCGCGCATGGTGGACGTCAGCGCCAAGCCTCCCACCCTCCGGGAGGCGGTGGCGGCCGGATCGATCCGCATGAGCCGGGAGGCGTACCGCGCGATCCGCAGGCGGAGAGCGGCGAAAGGGGACGCCGTCGCCCTTGCGCGGGTCGCAGGAATCAGCGCCGCCAAGAGGACTTCGGAGCTGATCCCGCTCTGCCATGCCATCCCCCTCGAGCACGTCGAGGTGGGAGTGCGCTTCGGCGGCGACGGGCGCACGATCGAGGTGGAGTCGCGGGTCCGGGCGCGCTTCAGCACCGGCGTCGAGATGGAGGCCCTGGTGGCGGTGACGGCGTCGCTCCTGACGCTCTACGACATGGGCAAGGCGATCGACCGGGGGATGACGCTGGGGGCGATCCGCCTCCTGCGCAAGGTCGGAGGCCGCAGCGGGGAGTACGTCAGGGTCGGGACACGTCTCAGGGTGAGAGCGGCCCGACCTGGATCACGATCCACGACTCCGGCTTCAGGTAGCGGGCGGCCAGATCCTTCACGTGATCGGGCGGAGGCGCGGACCGCGACCAGAGACCGTTCTGGGCGGAGAGGGCTCCGAGCCCGTTGACCGAGCGGTAGGAGAGCGCGCTGGCCAGGGCGAGGACTCCCTGAAGCCCCGTCGCCTCGCGCCCCGTCTCGACCCGGGCGAAATCGTCCACGTCCTTCTGCTCCAGGGTGCTCACCGCCAGACTGCGCATGAGGCGCTGCAGATCGAACATCGCCTCGTCCCGCCGGGAGGTCTGTGCGACCACCGCGAGCGCGAACGAGCCTCCCCGGCGCAGCGCTTCCGGGATCGCGGTGGCCGAGAACGCGGCGCGTCTCTTGAACACGATGTCCTCGAACGCCAGGATGGTGAGACCCGCCCCCAGGAGGCGCAAATCGTCGAAATCGGGGTCGGAGATCGCCACACCCGGCACGCCGATCAGAACACTGCTCTGGGACGAGGTCAGGAGGCGGGTGAATTCGCCGGCGGTGGAACGGATTCCGGCGGCTCGCTTCGGTTCCCCCGCGGCCGGCGCTTCCGAGGCCGGCGAAGCGGCCGCATCCGTCGGAGCAGCGGAGGGTGCCGGCCGCTTCTCCTTGCGGGACGGCCCCGGGTCCGGGTTCCTCCACGACCCGAACAGATCCGCAAACATTCTCCGGATCTCTTCGGGATCCACATCCCCCGCGACCGCCAGGACCGCCCCGTCCGGACGGAGAGACGTCTTCAGAAAGGTCTCGATGTCGGCCCGGGTCACGGCCGCCAGGCCCGACGCCGTGCCGACGGAGGCGTGCGCGTAAGGGTGGCCCGCGTACACCTTCTCCCGGAACAGGTCCAGGCTCACGAACGAGGGATCGTTCCCGGCCCGTTCCAGCGCCTCCCTCGTCCCCGTCCGCAGCGCATCGAATTCGGCGTCGGAGACCACCGGCTTCAGGATCGAGACGGCGAGGGCGGACAACGCCGGTCGCAGATCGGCGGGCGACGCAAGGAAGCGCACCTCGGTGAGGTCACGCGACACCTGGATGTCCGGCAGGAGCACGAGCCTTCCGCCGGAGCGCACGGCCTCCCCCTGCGCCGGGAGCGTCGGCGCGGGGGACAGCACGCGCCCGGCCAGGTACGCCAGACCTTCCTTCCCCGGCGGGTCGTCGGCCGATCCGGCGGGGAGCTGCAGCGACACCGCCGCCAGGGAACGCCGGTGGTCCTCCTGCACGACGAGGGTGGGACCGCCGTCGATCGGGAATTTGACGGGTGGCCTCGGAGCGCGGGCGTCGCGCGGGTCTCCCCACGCTGTGTCGTGGACGCGCGCGGCGTCATCCCCGACGTACAACCGGGCCTCGAAACCAGGGGGTGGCGCATCCTTGGCCATGCCGCCGAGCGTGTCGAGCGCCGCGTGGAAGCGCGTCTTTTCCGCCTCGGCGAGGGGGCCGCTCTTCTTGGGGACGATCACGACGATACGCAGGTTCTCGGCCACCAGGTATTTCGCGGCGACGCGGTTCACATCGGCCGCGGTGAGGCGCCCGTACACGTCGGGAAGGTCCCAGTAGTAACGTACGCCGCCGAAGAGCGCCGCCTCGCCCATCGACTCCGACAGACCGTCCAGGCGCTCCGCCTTCTGCCGCTCCTCCTTCAGGAACCGCTGGATCTGGGCCTTGACCTCGTCATCCTTCAGGCCGCTCTTCTTGAGGGCGGTGATTTCACCGAGCGCGGTGGTGGCGGCGGCGTAGGAGGTCTCGGGTGACGCGGGGATCGTTCCCACGTAGAGGACGCCCGCGTCCTCCAGCCGGTAGAAAGTGACCTGAGCCGATGAACCGGTCCTGTCTCGTACCAGGGCGTGCGCGATCGGCGAGCCGCCGGCCTCCCCCAGAAACCTGGCCAGGATTTCGAACGCCGGGCGATCCGGGTGCCTGTAACCGGGACCCACGAAGGTCAGCGTGGTCCACGGCTCGTTCACCTCGAGGGGCTTCTCCTTGTCGTCGTGCCCCGCGAATCCCGTGAGAGGACGCGGCTTGCCGGGCAGCGTGGCGCTCGCGGGGGCCTTGCCGAAGGCCCGCTCGGCCAGCTCCCGCGCCCGCACGGGGTCCAGATCCCCCGCCAGGACCAGGGCCATGTTGTTCGGCACGTAGAGGTTCTTGTAAAAGGCGGCCAGGGGATCGTGCTTCAGGGTGCCGATCGTCTTGAGGCTGCCGAGCGGGGGGAAGCGGTACGGATGATTCGGGAAGGCCGCCCGCATGCTCTCGAGAAACGCCACGGAGGACGGCTCGTCGTAATAATTGTGGACCTCCTGCGACAGCATTCCGAGCTCCTGATCGATCTCCTTGTCACCGAGTTTCGCCCGCAGCGCCATCGCGGCGACGGCGTCCACCATCGGGTCCAGGGCCGAGGAGACGCCTGTGGCTGTGATGGAGGTGCGGTCATAGTTGGCCCGGACCGAGACGGCTCCGCCCCAGCGGTGCGCCAGTCTCTGGTACTCGGACGGACCGGCGGTGTCAGTGCCGCGCTGCACGAGGTGCTCGAGGAAGTGCGCGTACCCCGCGGAGGTCTCGATCTCGTCCTTGCTGCCGGCGTGCACCCACAGGCTCACCGAGACCAGGGGGAGCGTGTGGTCCTCGAGGACGATCACCGGCATGCCGTTGGCGAGTCTCTTCGTCTCGGGCACCCCCGGAGCGGCGAGGAGGGCGACGACGGACACGGACGTCGCGACGACGGCCGCGAGCATTCCGGGGAGGAGTCCATTCGCGCTTCGCTTCATGGGTCGGGCGGCTCCGAAGAGGCGGGCATTATAGCGGCCGATCGCCGTGCTTTCAATGAGCGAGTGCGGTCCGCCGCGTCCCCTTGCGTCCGCGGCGGATAATTGACGCTGCCGTGGAAGTAAGGCGGGGTGCGGTGTTCATGCAGATCGTTCGATGAAAAATCCCGTTGCCGGAGCCCCGGTCTCGCCGTATATGACCGGCACTCAGCGCCGCAGCTCAAAGCCGGCCCCATTCGGGTTGGGTCCGGCCGGCCGGGAAGAGCCAACGGACGCGCCTCGCGTTCCGTCGTCCCGGCCGGGCGCATCGGGAGGACGTGATGAAAGTGTCCGTTGTTCTGGCGGGCCTCGTCTGGCCCGTCCTCGCGTTCGGTCAGCAGCTCTACACGAACGCGGATCTCTCCAAGATCGACGTTCCGGGGGCCTACACGAACCAAGACCTCAGACGGCTTCCCCCCCTGGCCATGCAGAAGGAGCCGGCCGCGACGCTGCCGCGCTTCGTAGCCATAGCACCGTCGGACTATACGATCGCGCGGTACGAAGACGACTACCGCAGCCTGAGACAGGGCCGCGATTCGCTCGCCTTCGAGCTGGATCTGGAGCTGAAGCGCGTGGACTTCTCCGAATCGGCCTTCGCCGGAGACACGCGATCGTTCGAGCCGCGTCTCGGGTACCGCACCAGGGTGGCGCCCCTCATCCTGGAACTCGAGAAGAGGATCGCAATTCTCGATCACCAGATGGAGACGCTGGTGCACGACGCGCTCCGAGCCGGCGTCGAGATCGAGACAAGGTGAAGTCGATGGTCATCTGGGGCTGAACGGGGAGCTCCCTCCTCCACGGGAAGACGCCACGGGCGGACGCGACACCGCCCGTGGCGTTGTCCGTTTCGAGGCCTCTCCGCGTCAGGCGACGCGCCGCTTGGCGATCTTGTCGACGGCGTCGATCAGGGATTCGAGCTGGAAGGGCTTGCTGAGAAAGCCTGCGCCGACCGAGCCGAGGTGGTCGACCGTGCTCTGGCCGAACAGGATGCCGGAGATGAACAGGATTCGGTCGGAGAGACTCGGGTCGATCCGCTTGATCTCCTGCGCCAGGATGAATCCGTTCATGTCGGGCAGCAGGAGATCGAGAATGATCATCGAATACCCGCCGTCCTTGACCCGGGAGATGGCGTCCTGGCTGTTCGTGACGGTGTCGATCGTGTAGCCGCACCCTTCGAGGGTCTCGCGTACGAGGTCTAGGACGGTGGCGTCGTCGTCCACGAGAAGGATTTTCGCTGAGGGTGGCATGTCTCTCCAGGGCCTCGACTGGCCGACTGAGCTAAATATAGGAAGAGCAAGGCGGAACGCAAGGTCGGCGGCGCTCCATGCCGCGTCAAGGCTTTGGCATTCCGGACGCTATAATCGCCGGGATGGCTTTCCTGAGACGCCACGCTCCGCTCATCCTGGTCCTGTCCGCGGCGGCGTTCCTCCGATTCCACGCTCTTTCGGACCTGCCCCCCGCGCACTACCGGGACGTGGCGCTCACTGCCACGGACGCCTTGCGCGCCGCCGCGGGGCATCCCCGCCTCCATTTCACCTATGACGAAGGGCTCTACGCCGACCTGATGGGCCTGGTGTTTCTCTTGCTGGGGGCGTCCGATTGGGCAGTGCGCGCCCCCGGCGCGCTGTTCGGTGTTTTGACCTGCTGGGGTGTGCTCAGGCTGGGGCGCGCCTTCGATCGGGAGCGCGCCGGTCTGTTCGGCGCGGCGCTGCTCGCGGTGTCGTTCTGGCACGTCCTCCTGAGTCGCAGCGGATTCCGGGCGGTCCTCCTGCCGTGCCTCATGGTCCATGCCGCCGCCTTCCTGGTCGAGGGGCTCCGATCCGGTCACAGCCTCCGGCGACTTCTTCTCGGGGGGGCTCTGTTCGGTCTCGGCGCGCACGTCTATCCATCGATCCGCTTCGCCCCGTTCGTCCTGCCTCCGTATGTCATCGCCCAGGCCCGGGCCTCAGGCGCCTGGGGCGTCATGCTCCGGAAGTTCGGCCTGTTCGTCGCGGCGGCGATCGTCGTGGCCGGGCCGATGCTGCTGCACTACCTGCATCATCCCGAGCATTTCACCTACCCGCGACGCGTCCTGTCGGTCTTCAGCTCCAAGGTTCCGGGCAGCGACGTACCGGCCTATCTGGAGCGCAATCTCGAGGCCACGCTCCTGATGTTCCACGTTCACGGCGACGACAACCGCCGGCACAACCTGAGCGGCGCGCCGATGCTCGACCCGATCACCGGTCTGTTGTTTCTCGCCGGTATCGTCCTGGTCGCTCGCGGGAAATCGAGACCGATCGCCTTCCTGCTTCTCGCCTGGGTGCCGGTGATGCTCCTGCCGAACCTCCTGTCGGTCGAGGGGGTCCCGCACGGACTGCGGAGCTGCGGCGTCCTGCCGGCCGTGGCCCTCCTGGGGGGGATCGCGCTGGATTCCCTTTACAGCCTGATGCTGCGGCGCTCGGGCCCCCGCCTCCCTGCGGCGACCGCAGTCCTCGCCGTCGCTCTGATCGGCTGCTGGACCGGTTACCGCTATTTCGTGGTCTGGGGGAACGACCCCCGAGTCGCCCTCGACCACGACGCGGCGTACCGCCAGGCGGCGCGCGTCCTGATCGCGTCCCCAGCGGGAACGGACCTCCTCCTCGTCGCCAACGGCAGCGGCTTCCCCGCGTACGGCCATCCGGTGGAGGCGCAGGTCTATCTGTTCGAGATGCGCGACAGTCCACCCGCCGTACTCGGATCGAAGGACACGCCGCGTCTCGTGCTCAACGGCAGACCGGCCCTGGTGGCTTTCATCCAGAGGGACGACCGGATCGTCGACCTGATCAGGAGGCTGAATCCGGGCGCGGCGGTCACCGAGGTGCGGGACGGGGGAGTCTCCCCCGAGAGTCCGGTCTACCGCGTCAACTGAGAGCCCGTCCGGGGCGATCAGCGCGCCAGAGTGCGGCCGGGAGACTCGAGCGCGGACACCGCCAGAACACGCAGACGTGCTTCGGCCTCGCCGGGGGAGGCGCACTCGTCCACGTCGAGGAAGTTGATCGCGTCGTGGTACTTTCTCAGGAACGACGCGACGAGCTGCCAGTCGATGTCCACTCCGTCGTCGTGACCCGCCGCTTTCGCAGACGCCGCCGTCGTCTCCCGTCCGCCCTCCGACGATTCCGGGAAGTAGAGAGAGGCGATGAGCGCCCGCGCCCTGGTCCAGGTGGCCGCGGAGGGAGCGGCGTCGGGCAGGACGCCCCCGATTCGCGCGACGTAGCGGCCGCCGCGCAGCACGTGGAAGGTGCAGGTCGGACCTCCCGGGGCCGCGCCGGCGGCGTCCCTCAGAACGACGATCAGGTTGAGTCGTGGGCCGTACGGCGCCGGCCGCTCGTGCACGTCGAACTGGCGGTTGAGGGCGGGACGGTGTTCGGCGATCAGCGCCGCCTCCAGGAGGTTCGCCTCCAGCTCCGATGCGACCGCGTCGATCCGCAGAGCGTGTACCTGGTCCAGGATGGCGCGTCCCTTGGCGGTCCCCCGCGCCGAAGGGGTGAAGTACGAGCCGACACGGACACGCAGGTTCTTGGCCTTGCCCACGTACAGCACGCGCCCCTCGCGGTCGAGGAAGCGGTAGGCGCCGGGGCCGGCCGGCAATCCCTTCAGGTCCTCGGCGGTGAAGGAGTAGCCGGACAGATCGAGCGGTGCCGCCGGCATGTCCTGGTACTCCAGGACGGCGGCAGGGGAGTCGATGCCGCGCTCCTCGAGAAGGGGCGCCAGGCGCAGGAAGGACGCCGCCACGATCCGCGCCCGGCCCCGGCAGTCGTCCGGCCCCCTCGTTTCGACACCGAGGGCCTGCGCCAGGTCCGCTGCGGCGTGATTGGCCTTCAACCCCAGCAGCAGGTGTCCGAGTTTCGCGGCGGAGATGACCGGCGCATGGAACGCGAGTCCCGCCTCGGCGCAGAGTCGCCGCAGCGGCTCGACCTCGCGCGTCAGGCGATGACAGACGACCGGCAGGTCGCCGATCGTCTGGATCAGTTCTTCCAGCACGGCGGGGCTGAGCCCGCCCGCGACCCGCGCGTCCGGCGGAGACGCATCGTCGTCGAGTCCCCAGTCGGGGAACATCTCCTCCTGGCACTCCTCGCCCGCCACGACCGGCAGGAGGCTGACGACGGCGAGGGCTCCGCTCCCGGCGGGGCCCATCCCCTCGGACGCGAACGCCACGAAATCCAGAAGCGATCGTCCGCCGTCCCGCGCCGGCTCGTTCAGGACGGCGGCGTCGCCGGCTTCGCCTCCCGGAGGGACCGAGCGCGGAGCCTCCTGTGTCAGGGACCACCCCTCCTCCGGCCGGTGCACGACTCCGGGCACGGTCGCGAGGAACGGGGCGAGCAGCCGCCGGCAGGTCTCTTCGTCGGTGTGCTGGATGCGCAGGAAGCGGGTTGCAAGCGCCCGGCTCGTCTCCGGGCGCCCCAGGGTCCTGAGGTGCGTGACGATGTCATTCTGGATTGCGGGAATCTTCATCCCGCGGCCCCCTCGCCGATGAGCGCCAGGACGCCGGTGTACGTGAACAGCCGGTTCAGGCCGCGCAGCGGTGCGATCTCGGCGTTCCCGAAGAAGCCGATGATCGGCAGGTCGCCGAGGGCGGACGAGATGAAGGCCGTGTCGATCCCGGGCATGCCGTAGAGCGACGAGCCGCGCGCCGCGCAGTTGAAGTAGAAGCCGAAGCGCGCCGCGCCACGGGTGGAGGGGGCGATCCTCTGCAGCATCTCCTTCAGGTCCTGCCGCGCGGCCTGTCCCTCGCGCAGGACGATAAAGAGCGGCTCGCCGGAGCGTACAGTGGCCGCCACGACAAGGGCTCCGCGCCCTTCGTCGATCCCCAGCAGCTGCCGCACCAGGTACTCGCCGGGCAGGATCTCCTCCTGCAGGGGATCGGGTGGCAGGCCCACGGACAGGTGCCCCCCGAGCCGGTCCAGGGAATCCGCCAGAGGTCCCGGCAGGCGCGAGCGCAGCACCTCGAGCGCCGGACGTCCGTCCAACTCGAGAATGACGTTGCCGTCGCCGGCGGTGATCCGTGCGGGCGGGCCGAGCGGCTGGCATCCCTGCGTGATCCCGATGCTGCGGCGCAGGTCGCCCGCGAGGTACAGCCCCGTCAGCGCCTTGCTGGCCACGTTTCGACCGTAGAACTGAAACGTGCCGGCGACCGCCGGGTCGCCGGAGGATGCGGCTCCGACGGCTTCGCACCCCGGGAGGAGGCGGCCGATCTCGTGCAGCAGGTGGTCGGGCCGCGTCGCGGACGTGTCGGGCAGAAGGACGAGGAGGCCGTCGCGTGGAGCCTTCACCTGCCGGGCGATTTCGCGGGCGGCACCCTCCGGCTCATCCTCGCCGAGCGTGGCGAGAAAGGTCGAGGCCGTGAGACCGTCGGATCGCACCGCCAGGACGGCGACCGCCGGGCGTCCTTCCACCTCCTCCGTTCCTGTCAGCACCCCCCAGGCGCTGCAGCCGGCCACGAAATCGGTCCCGAGCGTTTTCTGGGTTTCCGCCAGCATCGCCGCGAAGTGCGGCCGGTGCGCCGACGTGATGAACACCACCGCCCAGTCGGCGGACGGGGCGCCGCTGCGCTCGAGCGCCTGGCGGGCGGCGGCGCGCGCCGCCCCGGCGGAGTGCACTTCGGTCGACAGTCCCACGCCCGCGTCGATCGCCACCGCCAAAATCTATCACGCCCGGCCGGTATAATGCGGCCGTGACCTCCATCGATGAGAGCCGCTCCCGGCCACCGGGACTCTACGGTATGGCTCTGGTGATCGCCTCGGCGTTCTGCTACTCGATGCTCTCCATCTTCGGCAAGCTCGCCCTCGCGCTGGGTCTGCCGCTGCTGCCGCTCCTCGCCACGCGATTCGCGCTGGGGGCGGTCATTCTGTGGGTCTGGGTCCTGCTGACGGCTTCGTGCCGGCGGGCGCTCGTACGGGTGCCGCGGACGCGGGTGGCGGGATTGATCGCCTGGGGCGTCCTGGGCTTCTCGGGACAATCTGTGCTCTTCTTCATGGCCCTGCAGCGCATCCCTGCGAGCCTGACGGAAGTGCTCCTCTACACCTGCCCGGCCTTCCTGGCCCTGATGCTGTGGGGGATCACGCGCCGCCGCCCGAGGAGCTCGCGTCTTCTGGCCATCGCGCTGGCGCTTCTCGGAACCTGGCTGTGCGCGGGGCCGATCGACGCAGCGGTGGACGCGCGCGGCGCCCTCCTCGCGACCCTCTCGGGGTTCTGGTACGCCGCCTTCCTGATCTGGATGCATCGCCTGACACCCGGAATTCCCGGAGCGGTCTCGGGGGCGTACATCATCACGGGCGCGGCCCTCGCGTTCACCGCCGCGACCCTGATCCGGGGCGGCGGTTTTCTGGTGCCGCGCGGTGCCGCGGCCTGGGGTAGCGTGCTCGGAATCGTCCTGTCGGCGACCGTCTTCGGCTTCGTCCTGTTCGTGGCCGGGCTGAAGAGGGTCGGGCCGCAGGCCGCCTCCGTCCTCAGCACCTTCGAGCCGATCGGCACGATCCTCCTGGCGGCGATCGTCCTCGGCGAGAGGCTGCGCGGGGCGCAGTGGGCCGGCGCCGCGCTCATCATCGGAGCGGCGTTCGTCCTGGCCTCGACGTCGGAGGAGTTCGAGCGCGTCGGACCGGTGGACGCGCCCCTTCCGTCCCAGCCGGAAGCGGCCGTGGAGTAAGCGGTGACGGACAGAGCGCTTCACGGCGCGGCGCGGGCTGCGCTACAATATCCGCTCGGCGCCCACGATGTTTCACATGTCGGGATGGAGAGGATGAAGCCGGATTTCCGCAAGCGGGTGAAGGAACGCCTGGTGCTTTACGACGGCGGCATGGGGACGATGCTGTTCGCGGCGGGGCTTCTCGACGGCGAGTCACCGGAGGTGTGGAACTGGGAGAAACCGGAGACGGTCGAATCGGTGTACCGCGCCTACTACGACGCGGGGTCGGACGTGGTGCAGACCAACACCTTCGGCGGCACCCCGATCAAGCTGTCGGAGCGCGACCTGCAGGACCGCACCTACGAGGCCAACTCCCTGGCGGCGAAGAGGCTGCGGGCGGTCTGCCCCGAGGGGTGCTACGCCGCCGGCGACGTCGGACCGATCGGCAAGTTCATGAAGCCGATGGGGGAGTACACGAGAGAGGAGTTCGACGCCTCCTTCGAGGCGCAGATCCAGGGGCTCGTGGAGGGGGGCGTCGATCTCATCTCGATCGAGACGATGTACTCGCTCGAGGAGGCGCTGTGCGCCCTGCGGGCGAGCCGCAAGATCTCCGACCTGCCGGTGTCGGTCTGCATGACGTTCGACAAGAACCCGCGCGGCTTCTACACGCTGATGGGGGAGACCGTGCCCCACTGTCTTGCGGTCCTCAAGGACAACGGCGCCGACATCGTCGGCAGCAACTGTTCGCACGGCAGCCCGGTGTTCATCGAGCTGGCCCGCATCCTGCGGGACAACACCGATCTCCCGGTGATCGTGCAGCCGAACCGGGGCAAGCCGATGCTCGAGAAGGAGACCATGGTCTACAAGCAGACGGTCGAGGAGTTCGTGACCGATGCCAGGACGATCGCCGGGCTGGGGGTGAACATCTTCGGGGGCTGCTGCGGCACGACGCCGGAGTTCATCGCCGGCGTGCGGCGGGCGCTCGAGCCGCCCGCCCGGGGCGCCGTCAGCGGAGAGGGGGCGCCGTGAGTCTCCTGTCCACCTTCCGGCCACGGGTCCAGATGCTATCCGAGGAGTTCATCGACCGCATCATCGACGAGGCGTTCGAGGTCCTGAGCGAGATCGGTCTGCAGTTCGAGCACCCGAAGGCGCTGGCCCTGCTCGGGGAGCACGGTCAGCGCATCGACGCTGCGAACGAGCGCGCCTACCTGAGCCGCGACTTCATCGAGAAGGCGATCAAGACGGCGCCGAAGAGCTTCAGGATCTGGAACATCACCGGGGACGCGTCGATCGAGGTCGGTGGCGACAACGTCACCTACGACCCGGGCTCCGCGGCCATCAAGATGCTGGAGGCCGACGGGACGACGCACGCCTCCACCTCGTCCGACTTCGTGCGGCTGGCGCGTCTCGTGCACCAGCTCGGCAACATCCGCGCCGCCTCGACGTCCCTGGTCCCGCACGACGTGCCGAACGAGGTGTCCGACTTCTTCCGCCTCTATCTGCTGGTGCAGAACTGCAACAAGCCCCTGATCACCGGCCTGTTCCGCGAAGAGTCGTTCCCGGCCATGCTCGAGCTCATGACGATCGTGCGCGGCTCCGAAAAGGCGGCGAGCGAGAAGCCGATGGCGATCTTCGACGCCTGCCCGTCCTCCCCGCTGCGCTGGAGCGTCCTGACCTCCGAGAGCATCATGCAGTGCGCCCGTTACAACCTGCCGTCCGAGATCATCTCCGTGCCGCTGACCGGGGCGACCGGCCCGGTCACCCTGTCCGGGACGCTGGTCGTGCACACGGCCGAGAACCTCGCCGGCATCGCGCTGGCGCAGGCGGTGCGCGCGGGGGCGCCGGTGGTGTACGGCGGGGCGCCGTGCCTCATGGACATGCGCGCCGGGCAGACGCCGTTCGGATGTCTCGAGACCTACATGATCGACTGCGCCTACGCGCAGATCGGCAAGCGGTTCGGGTTCCCGATCCATTCCTACATGGGTCTGTCCGACTCGAAGCGGGTGGACGCGCAGGCGGGGTACGAGACCGGCACGGGCGTCATCCTGGCCGCCCTCGCCGGAGTGAACATCGTCTCGGGCGTCGGCATCCTCGACTTCATCACCTGCCAGAGCCTCGAGAAGCTCGTGATCGACAACGAGCTGTGCGGCATGGCCTACCGGATGATCGACGGGATCCGTCATCGTCACGAGAAGATGGCCCTCGACTTTCTCCCGGAGGCGGTGAAGCAGGGGCACTTCCTCGGCCATCCGACGACGCTGAAGCTGTTCCGCGAGGAGTGCTACATGCCCGGCAAGGTCGTCGACCGCGCCTCGGCCCGGCAGGGGGGCGGCGGGCCTACCGACTACGAGCGCGCCGGCGCCGTCGTGAAGGACCTGCTCGCGAAAGAGCCGTTCCGCCTGCCGGAGGAGACGGTGCGCGCGCTCGACGCGGTGGTCCTGCGCGAGGCGCGGGAGTTCGGCATGGAGACGCTGCCGGCCCTGGCCGGCTGACCATCACCGGCCCCCCGCGAGACCCTCGGCCATGTCCCAGATCCGCGTGTCCGATCCGCTGCCCGTGGAAGTCTCCCGCCCGATGGTCCTTCTGCGTCTCGGCTACCGCCGGCCGGCGCAGGTCCCGGAGCGGACGGCGCGCCTCATCGACGAAATCATGGAGGCGGGGCGCGCCCTCCTCAGGCCGCGGGCCATCTACGGCGTGTTCGACACGGAAACCCGGGAGCCGGACGTCAGCCTCGTCGGCGGAGCATTGCGCGCGGCCAGCCGGTCGCTGCACGAGCGCCTGCGCGGCTGCCGCAGGGCGGTCCTGTTCGCGGCCACCATCGGCGCCGAGGTCGAGACCTGGTGCCAGGGTCTCATGCAGGAAGGGCAGATGACCCGCGGTCTCCTGGCCGACGCGTTCGCCAGCAGCGCCGCCATCGCGCTCGGCCTCGAGGTGGAGACCGTGGCCGCAAGCCTCCTGGCCGAGGAAGGGCTCACGGCCACCAAACGTTACGCCCCCGGCTACGGGGACTGGTCGCTCGAGAGCCAGAAGCCGCTGCACGCGCTCCTCGACGCCGCGCGGATCGGCATCACCATCACCGAGGACTTTCTGATGCTCCCGGCCAAGTCCATCTCCGGGGTGATCGGCGGACGCTGAGCCGCGGCCTTTTTCCTAGGACGGGACCTCGGCGCCCGGCGCCTCGTCTCCCGTGCGCAGCGGCAGGACCGTCATCGCCAGCCCCTTCCACTGCAGGCGCCTCTGGACCTGGTAGGCCGTCTCGTTGTGCAGGATGCGCTGCCACCAGCTCTCCCGCTTCCAGATCAGCTTGCCGCCGAAGAACATGACCCGCCGGTACTTCTTCGCCAGGTTGACGCAGACGCGATAGATGCCGTCGACCGGGTCGGTCGTCACGGTGGTGGCCGAGGCGGCGTTCCAGCCGATCCGGCGCGCCAGCTCGACATATTTCGCGAGCGACTCCTCTACCTGGTCGCGCAGCGCGCTGATCTCCTCCTTCCCCTTGAAATGACCCGAATCGATCACGGCGACCGACACGAAGATGACGTTCTTGAAAAAGCCCGGGAACATCTTCTGAACCAGCAGGAGCAGGTGGATCCCGACGCCGCCGAAATCCCTCACCAGGAGGACGGCCGTCGGCTTGGACGGATCGGGCTCGCCGCCGGGGCGGTCGGCGGGCGGGAGATCGAGCAGATCGCGATCGAGCAGGCGGACCTGGCCCTCGACCGACCGGTAGTGCGCCCGGACCCAGACGCACCCCACGACAAGGACGCAGGTGATCACAAGCGTCTTCCACGCCCCCTCCCCGAATTTCTCGACGACCATGATGGAGAGGATCGTCAGGCAGAGCACGAGGCCGAGAACGTGGACCGAGATGTGACGGACCCAGTTCTCCTGCTCGCGCCGCCCGCTGAACCAGAAACGGCACATCCCCATCTCGGTGAGCGAGAAGGTCGCGAAGACGTTGACCGAGTACATCACGACGAGGACATCGACGCTCCCGCGCGTCAGGAGCAGGAGCGCCATCGCCGAAAAGCCCATCAGGAGAACACCGTCCTTGGTCGTCAGCCGGTCCGACAACGAGGCGAAGCGGTGGGGGAGCCAGGAGTCGACGGCCATGTTGGACATGACGCGCGGCCCGTCGATGAAGCCGGTCTGGGCCGCGACGAACAGCAGGGCGGCCTCCGACGCGATGGTCAGCTTGACGAAGATCCAGCCGAGGGGAAGGCCGCCGGGCATCCATCCGGCCGCGAACCGCTCCGCCAGGACACCGTTGAGCGTCTTGCCGACCTGCTCGGCCGCCGGCAGGGAGAAGAAGCCCTGCACGTCGAACAGCAGGTAGCAGACCAGGATGCCGCCGGCGGTGAAGGCCAGCGAGGTCGCCATGTAGAGCATCGTCCGGCGCCCGGTCGCCACCTTCGGCTCGCGCATGATGGCGATTCCGTTCGACACCGCCTCGATCCCCGTGAAGGTGCCGCCGCCGAGCGCGAAGGCCCGGATGAAGATCGCCAGGAGACCCCAGATCCCGAACGTGCGCCAGCCCGCGCCCAGCCCATCGGACACCTGCCCCACGACCTCCGGGACCCGTCCGAGGTGGCTGCCGATCCCCAGGAGGATCAGGATCAGGTGGGTGACCACGAACACCAGAAAGACCGGCATCACCGCTTCGACCGATTCCTTCACGCCGCGCAGGTTCATGATCAGGAGCGCCGCCAGCACGACGAGCTCGCAGACGATCTTCAGATCGAAATTGGCGCGCAGCGCGCGCGGGAGCAGGTCGAAGATCGCGTCCCCGCCGGCCGCGACCGACACGGTGATCGTCAGGACGTAATCGACCAGGAGGGCGCACCCCGACACCACACCGGCCCGCGGACCGAGCAGCTTGGTGGCCACCACGTAACCGCCCCCGCCGTGCGGGAACTGCTCGATGACGCGGCTGTAGGCGTACGAGATCACGAACACGGTGATGACCGTCGCCAGCGCCAGGAAGATCGCCAGGTACCACTGGCCTTCCAGCGCTCCGGTCGAGGGGTTTCTCACCAGCAGGTTCTTGAACGCCTCCGCGGGACCGTAGGCGGAGGAGGACAGGCCGTCCGCCCCCAGGCCGATCCAGGCCAGGAAGGCCATCAGGGAGATCTTGTGGAAGATGCTCGGGTCCTGGACGTCGCGGGGCGCACCGAACAGCCTGCGCCACAGGCGCCCGACCGGGGAGGGCTGCTCGAACGGATCGATCGGTATCCGAGGTTCCTTGGCCATCCAGGCCTCCGCGGGGGGCGCGGTCCGCTGGCGCCTCCCTCACCAAGCCTGCGAGGTTAGCTGACGGGCTCGAGGGTGAAGGTCCCCGGCGCTCGCGCGCTCCGCCCCTCTATCCTGGGTCCCCCGCTCCTCCCGGGAGGGAGGATTCGGCTACGGGGCTCGTTATCTACGCTTCCGGGACGCTCCTGTCAAGGGAGGCGCGAACGGCTCAGGAACCGGCCGCAGCGGCCCGGACATTAAAAAGGGAGTGGCCGCAGCCACTCCCTTCGGAAACATCTTGTTTGATTGGTGGCGGGGGCGAGATTTGAACTCGCGACCTTTGGGTTATGAGCCCAACGAGCTACCAGGCTGCTCCACCCCGCGTCAGGAGACCGCATTATAGGCGGCCGTCTCCGGCGCTGTCAATCGAAGCAGGGGACGGCGGGTTTCTGAGACGCAGCGACCGGAAGATCAGCGCGGCGGGGAAGGCGTCGCCCCTGCCTCCGGCTCCTGGAACAGGAACAGGATTTCGCCGGGGCGCGTGAGACCGAACTCCTCGCGGGCGATCTGCTCGATTCGGTATGGGTCGTGCCGGAGATCCCCGATGTCGGCGGCGAGATGGTCGTTCGTCTGGTGGAGCGTCTTCACCTCCTCACGCAACCGTGCAAGGAGGACCCGCTGCCGGTGTCCCTGGATGAGCCCCATGTCCCCGAACAGGGAGTTGAACGCGAGGGACAGGGCGATGAACCAGAACAGGACGAGGAGGGCCTTGCGGCGCAGGTCGACCGGTGGGGCCTGGGTCGCGCTTTTCATCGATGACCGCCGCGCGCCAGGGCGGCGCGTCCGGGATAGCGCGCGCGACTCCCGAGATCCTCCTCGATGCGCAGGAGCTGGTTGTACTTGGCCACGCGCTCGCCGCGCGCCGGCGCTCCGGTCTTGATCTGACCGAGGTTGAGCGCCACGGCCAGGTCGGCGATGAAGGTGTCCTCGGTCTCGCCGGAGCGGTGCGACAGGACCGTGCTGTAGCCGGCGGAGCGGGCCGTGGCGATGGCGCGCAGGGTCTCGGTGAGCGTGCCGATCTGGTTCGGCTTGATCAGCACGGAGTTGGCCACCTTCTTCTCGATCCCCTCCCGGATGATCGCCACGTTCGTCACGAAGATGTCGTCGCCCACGAGCTGCACCGCGTCTCCCAGAGAGCGGGTGAGGAGCCCCCAGCCCTCCCAGTCGTCCTCGGCCATGCCGTCCTCGATCGACAGGACCGGCTGTCGGCGGACCAGGTCGGCGTAGAACGCCACGAGCTGCTCGGCGGTGCGCTGCTGGGGGCTCTCGCCGGGGAGCCGATACGCCCCGTCCTTGCGCAGCTCAGTCGCCGCGACGTCGAGGGCGATACCGACCTGCTCGCCGGGCTTGTAGCCGGCGGCCTCGATGGCGGCGACGACGGCGTCGACCGCGTCGGCGTTGCTCTTCAGGTCCGGGGCCCAGCCCCCTTCGTCGCCGCCCCCCGTGCGCAGGCCCCGCTTGCGCAGGATGTCCCGCAGGGCGTGGAAGATCTCCGCGCCCATGCGCAGCGCCTCCCGGAACGTGTGCGCCCCGACCGGGACGACCATGAATTCCTGGATGTCGACATTGTTGTCCGCGTGCGCGCCGCCGTTGAGGATGTTGAAGAGCGGCACCGGCAGGTCGCGGGCCCCGTCGCCGCCGAGGTGACGGTACAGCGGCAGCCGGCGCGCGGCGGCGGCGGCGCGCGCGGCCGCCAGCGAGACGCCCAGGAGGGCGTTGGCGCCGAGCCGCGAGGAGTCTTTGGTGCCGTCGGTCTCGCGCAGGCGGGCGTCGACCGCCTCCTGCGCCACGGGATCGAGATCGCGCACGGCGGGGGCGAGGATCTTGACGACGTTGTCGACGGCGCGCAGCACACCCTTGCCGCGGAAGCGCGCGGCGTCGCCGTCGCGCAGCTCCAGGGCCTCGCGCGAGCCGGTGGAGGCGCCCGACGGGACCGCGGCCCGGCCGAAGGTGCCGTCGTCGAGATGGACGTCCACCTCGACCGTCGGGTTGCCCCGGGAGTCGAGGATCTCGCGCGCCTTCACGTCGCTGATGTACGCCATCCGGCTGGCCTCAGGTGAGAAGAGCCCGCCCCGCCGCCAGCAACGATCCCAGCGCCTTCGGCGTGCGCGCTTCGGCGTAGCACCGCACCAGCGGCTCGGTGCCCGAGGGCCTGAACAGGATCCAGGATCCGTCGGTGAAGATCATCTTGCGGCCGTCGCTGGTGTTCAGACTCGCGACGCGGCGTCCGGCGAATGAGGACGGTACGTCCTCGAGCCTCCGCGCCAGGCGCTCCCGTGCCGCGGCGTCGATATGATAGTCGATGCGGCGGCTGTGGAGCGGCCCGACCTTCTTGAACAGGTCGCGCACCTGGTCCCGGATCGACCGGCGGCGCGCCGCAACCATCTCGGCGGCGAGGAGCCCCGCCAGAATACCGTCCTTCTCGGGGACGTGGCCGCGCACGCTGAGACCGGCGCTCTCCTCGCACACCAGGAAGGCGCGGCGCGACGTCAGGTACTCGCCGAGGTACTTGAACCCGACCGGCGTCTCGTAGAGCTTCCTCCCGTGGTGGGCGCAGATGGCGTCGAGCAGGTGCGTGGTGGCGACGGACCGGCCGATTCCGCCCGGCATCCGTCTCTCCGTCAGCAGATAGTCGGCCAGGACCGCCAGGAACAGGTTGGGAGGGACGAACACACCGCCCCGATCGATGATGCCGAAGCGGTCGCCGTCGCCGTCGGTCGCGAGGCCTAGGTGCAACCGTCGCGAGCGCACCAGGCGGGCGAGCGGTCTGAGCTGTTCCTCGCCGCAGTCCGGTCCCGTGCCGCCGAAGCGGGGATCGGCGGTGTCGTGGATCGCGGCGACGGTCCGCGCCGCGGTTCGGGCCAGGCCGCCGAGGTAGGCGATCGACGCGCCATGCCGGGGATCGAGACCCAGCGTGAGGCGCCCCCGGCGGACCGCGTCGAGTCGCACCAGCCGGCCGATCTGGCGGAAGTAGGCGGGGCGCATGTCGAGCTCGCGGATCCGGGCGGCGGCCGGCGCCCGGCCGCCTGCGCCAGCGTCCTCCGAATTGACCCGCGCCTCGATCTCCCGCGTCACCTCGGGCCGGGCGGGAGCGCCGTCGGCGGTGGAGAATTTCAGGCCGTTGTATTCGGGAGGATTGTGGCTCGCGGTGATGTTGATCCCGCCGGCGCGCCGGCCGCCGACGATGGCGAGGGCGATCGCGGGGGTCGGCACCGGGGCAGGGGAGAGGAGGACCGCGATGCCGCGCGCCGCCAGGACGTCGGCCGCTTCTTTCGCGAACCGGTCGGACAGGAAGCGCGTGTCGAAGCCGACGAAGACGCCCCTCCCGGCCGCGCCATCCGCAAGCAGGCCGGTGGCGATCGCGGAGGCCACGCGCCGCACGTTGGCGACGGTGAATTCCTCGGCGATCACCGCCCGCCAGCCCGACGTGCCGAAGCGGATCAGCGCTCCCAACCTTGACTCCCCCTGCAGGCGGCCACTATAATCGATGGCGTGAGCGAGCCCTCCGTCATCCTGGTTTTCTGCACAGCCTCAACCGAAAAGGAAGCCGTCGAGATCGCCCAGGCGCTGGTGGAGCGCGAGGAAGCGGCCTGCGTGAACGTCGTGCCGATGATCCGCTCCGTCTACCGCTGGAAGGGAAAGATCGCCTCGGAGAACGAGCACCTGATGATCGTCAAGACGACGCAGCCGCTCCTCGAGGACGTGAAAAAGACGGTGAAGGAACTGCATTCCTACGAGCTCCCCGAGATCCTCGCCGTGTCGGTCGACGACGGCGACAAGAACGCGTTGAACTGGATCGCCAGCGTGGTCAAGGGCGGCCGCGAAAACTACTGATCCGGCGGCTTTTGCTCGGGTGTCTTCGCGGCCTGCGGGGGCGTCGACAGCGCCGCCGGGACATTCGCACGCTCGAACGCCTTGTAGAAGCACTCCGCCATCAAGAGCTTCTGTCCTTCCTCGGTCATGTAGATCTTTTCCATCTCCTTCAGATACATCCCCGGCGCGCGCCGCGGTGCGAAGAGGTTCGCGAAGCGAATCAGCGCGGTCACGTCTTCACGCGGCATGCTCTTGGCGTTGGTGACCTCTTTCCGCAGACTCTCAGCAAGAGCGCTCATGATGCCGACACCGATTTCCACGTAGGTTTCCCGTTCACGCGGGACCATCGCCTGCCAGAGCGTGACGTCCGGTCGGGGCGGCTTCAGCCCCAGGGCAGCCCCGGACGGGGGGCACGGCGGCGTGGGTGATGGTGCGGGCTGCTTCGAGGGGGGCGGATTCTCGAAGAGCGGAGGCTCTTCCTGTGCGAGAAGCGGCCCACTGAACGCCGCGAGGATCAGGGCGAATAACAGAATGGTTCGTCTCATCGTCGATCTCCTCCGGAACGTCCGGGCGGGGCGCGCCATGAAGGCGCGTGCCGGCTCGACATTCTAGCGGCCGCCGCCCCCCGCAGCAAGTGCCTCTCCGAGGCGGGGCAACCGGGTGGCCCTATGCGGCGGCGAGACCGCGATCGAGGTCGGCGAGGATGTCGTCGACGTCCTCGCAGCCGACGGAGATGCGCACGAGGGAGTCGGTCAGCCCGAGACGGCGCCGGTCCTCCGCCGGGACGGAGGCGTGCGTCATGGTGCTCGGCTGGCAGATCAGCGTCTCGATCCCTCCGAGACTCTCGGCCAGGGCGCAGAGGCGGAGAGGCGTGAAGAAGCGCGCCGCGGCCTGGTCCGATTTCAGGTAGAAGGAGATCATGCCGCCGAATCCGCGCGTCTGCCGGCGCGCCAGATCGTGCTGCGGGTGGGAGGGCAGCCCGGGGTAGAGGACGCGCTCGACCTTCGCGTGGGACTCGAGGAAGCGGGCCACCTTCTGGCCGTTCTCGTCGTGCGCGCGCATGCGCAGGGGAAGCGTCTTGATGCCGCGCAGCACCAGCCAGGAGTCGAAGGGGGAGAGGATGGCGCCCACCGAGTTCTGCACGAACTTGATGCGCTCGGCGTGCTCGTCCCGCGCCAGGATCACGGCGCCCCCGACGCTGTCCGAGTGGCCGTTGATGTACTTCGTCGTGCTGTGAACGACGATGTCGGCTCCGAGATCGATCGGCCGCTGCAGGCAGGGCGTCAGGAAGGTGTTGTCCACCACGCTCACGAGCCCGCGCGCGCGGCACATCGCCGCGATCTGCGCGATGTCGGTGAGGATCATCATCGGGTTGGTCGGGGTCTCCACGTACACCATGCGGGTGTTCTTCCGGATCGCGCCCTCGACGGCGTCCGTCCTGGAGGTGTCCACGTAGGAGAAGGTGAGACCGTAGTCCTCGAGGACGCGGGCGAACAGCCGGTAGGTGCCTCCGTAGACGTTCTGGCTCACCACGACGTGGTCGCCGGACTTCACCAGGGTCATCACCGCGCTGATCGCCGCCATGCCGGAGGCGAACGCGTAGGCTGCCCGGCCTCCCTCCAGGGTCTGCAGGTTGGCTTCCAGGGCCGAGCGGGTCGGGTTGATCGTCCGCGCGTAGTCGTATCCGGTGCTCCGGCCGGGCGATTCGTAGACGTACGTGGAGGTCTGGTAGATCGGAGTCATGACCGAGCCCGTCGAGGGGTCGGGCACGACACCCGCGTGGATGGCGTCCGTGGCGAATCCCATCAGGTCACCTCGTCGTAGATCCCCTGGCTCAGGTAGCGCTCCGAGCCGTCGGAGAAGAGTGTCACGATCTTGCGTCCCGGGCCGATCTGCTCGGCGACGCGCGCCGCGGCGAACGCCGCGGCCCCGGAGGAGCCTCCGACCAGAAGACCCTCGCGCCGCGCCAGGAGACGCACCGTGGCGAAGGCATCGCGGTCGGTGACCGCCACCACTTCGTCGATCAGATCGCGCTCGAGGATTTTCGGGAAGAACGAGTTGCCGATCCCCTCGACCTTGTGCGGGGCGGCCGTTCCTCCCCCCAGAACCGACCCCTCCGATTCGACCAGGACGGCGCGCACGCCGGGGTTGCGCTCCTTGACGTAGCGCGTCACCCCGGTGAACGTCCCGCCGGTCCCCGCACCGAGGACGAGGGCGTCGATCTTGCCCTGCATCTGCTGCCAGATCTCCCGGCCCGTCGTGCGGTAATGGATCTCGGGGTTCGCGGGGTTCTCGAACTGCTGCGGCAGGAAGGCGCCGGGCGTTGCCGCCACGATCTCCTGGGCGCGCTTGACCGCCCCCGGCATGCCGTCCTCGGTGGGGATCTCGACGAGCTTCGCGCCCAGGGCCTGCATCAGCTGCTTCTTCTCGCGGCTGTATTTCTGCGGCACGACGAGCACGACCGGGTAGCCCCGCAGAGCGCCGACCAGCGCCAGGCCGATCCCGGTGTTCCCGGCGGTCGGCTCGACGATCGTCGCGCCCGGCCGCAGACGGCCGCGCTTCTCGGCGTCGAGGATCATCCCCAGGGCCGCCCGGTCCTTGACGCTGCTCCCCGGGTTCAGGAGCTCGAGCTTCGCGAACAGGGAAGCGGCCCCCGGCCGGTCGAACGAGCGCAGGTGCAGGATCGGCGTTTCACCGATGAGGTCGAGGGCCGATTCGCAGACTTGCAGCCTGGACACGGGGAGTCAGTGAGTCTCAGTTGTTGTCGTGCGGGTGACCGTGTCCCTTGGGCTTGTCGTGTCCCTTCGACTTCTCCGGGCCCCGGTCGCGGGAGTGGTACCTGCCGCGATTCCTTTCCGCGACGTACTGCTCGACGGTGATCCCCCGGTTGCGCTCGGTGATGATCGTGTACGGTCTGACGTGGTGGTAGCCGGCCGCGACCTGCAGCTTCGCCAGCTCGTAAACGTCCCGGTCGCGTATCTCGAACCTCTCGCCGCGCGGGTGCTTGCGCCAGTAACCCCACGCCTTGCCGTACGGGGGACCGGGGTCCCGGTCGAGACCGGCGAACAGGACCGCCGGGGAAATGTTCAGGCGGAACATGATGTCCGACCAGGATTCGCGGTCGAGCCGCAGTCTCAGGATGTCCTGGGGAGATCTCCTCGAGGTCCGCGCCAGCAGCTGGATGACAGGGTAGTCGTTGACGGGGTCGGGGCAGCGCTGCAGCACGTCCACCGCGATCGCCGGGGGCGGGGCAAAGTAGTCGTTCGTGACGTTGAGAAAGATGCGGGCGTCGTCGCGCAACCCCAGGTCCAGCGTCGCGTCGTAGAACACGCCGGCGCGGGCGGAAACGACCGACGCGGCGAGAGCGACCGCGAGCGCGGCCACGAAACGAGCGGCGGTCAGGGGTCGTGGTCGTGCGATTCGACACTCGCTCATGGACAGCCTCCTCTTCCGGGTGGATCGAGCTACCGGGTCTCGAGCGCGATATGGAACTGGTCCGCCTGCTCCAGACGGGCCGTGACATCCTTGAAGTCGATGGTGAACTGCGCGTTGCTGCCGGGATCGATCGTGCCGAGCGTCGTGCCGGCCGATCCGACGCCGATCAGCTTGGCGTCCTTGTCGTAGATCGCGACCGCCAGACCGACACCGGCCTGCCGGGACGAGCCATTGGCCACCTTGACGGTGGCCTTGTAACCGGTCTTGACGCGCAGAAGCGTGGCCGGCCACTCGAAGCGGATGGTCTCCACGCGCACGTCGCCGACCGCGAGGTCGAGCGACAGCCACTTGTTGCCCTCGAACTTGTAGCGGCCGGAGTTGGTGTCCGCCAGGGCGGCCGGAACGAAGGCGGCCAGCACGAGCACGGCGCCGGCGAGCCGGAGATTCATGTGGCGCATGGGTCTCCTCTCAGTCCTGGAACTGGATCTGCTTCACGGACGAGTTGACGATGAAGATGCGTGTGTTATTCTCCTGGGGATCCGCCGGGATGAAGTAGAAACCCCGGTGGTTGGCGGAGTACTCCTCCGTGAACCCCCAGAGCCTCTCGCCATCCTTGAACTCGACGATCGTCTTCTGCCCCTGCGGCGCCTGGACGCCGAAGCGCTTGGCCCGGTCGACCTGACGGCGCGCGGAGCCGTAATCCCTCACGTAGAACAGCGCCTTCAGGTCATCGAGCCGGATGGTCGTCGGGATGCCACCCCCCTCGCTGGGCAGGAGGTGGAACAATTCGCCGTCCGGTCGGAAATCCTGCGTGTAGCCACGCTGGGTCTTGCCGTCCTTGAAATGGGCCACGACCTTGTCTTCCATCCGAGCCTCCGCTGCGAAGGTCAGAAGCGGTGCGACGATGACGATTCCGTGATCCGGATTAGCGGGATGCCGTGATGTATGCGCTCCCGTCCACGCACCGGATCGGCTGACCGCTGACCAAGACTTCCATCACGTTCTGAAGTATCTCACAATCTCCGGATCCGGCGCCCGAGATGAGGCTGATGCGGCCCGGGGCGGCGTTGGGATCGTTCGGGGGGACCGGCGGGCCCGGGATCGTGGTGGCGGCGGTGAACCCGAGAGTCAGGAGCGTCGTGTCGCTGTTGACGCTGGCGGTGGGGCAGTTGGGAAGGGCGGCGACCCCGAGGAGCAGGACGCCGGTCGTGTCGGCGTCGGCATTGACCGAGCACAGCGGATCACAGCTGGAGCAGGTCGGAGAGTTCGGGAAGCAGCACTGGCCGAGGACGGACGGGTTGACGGCGAAGACGTCGCTCACGTTCACGAGGAGCGGATCGAAGTGGAACTCGAGCGTGTACGCGTCGAAATCGATCGGAGTGCCGGTGCCGTTGTGCATCTTGACGTCCATCGTGACCAGGTCGCCCATCGCCGATGTTCCCTCGAGGAAGACCGCCGGGTCGGGCGTTCCGGGGAACGGGACGATCGTGAGCCTCGCTTCGACCGGCCGGATGCGGTTCTCGGTCTTGTTGTGGCCGCCGCAGGCGGGCATGAGGAGCGCGACGAAGAGGGTTGCGGCGCAGAGCCGTGTGAACGGCGGGCCGGAGAGGGGAGGCGTCGAGGTCGTCCTCCGGCGTGTCCAAGTTTGAAACATTCCGCGATCGGGCCTCCCATGCCCTGCAATCCCGGGAGTATACCGGGGCGCCGGGCCTCCGGCAAGGAAACTCCGCGGCCACGGGCGCCCGGGCGCGGTGAAGAGGCAGCGCGTCCTCGCACTTTGCTATAATCCGCCGCCCGGGAACCCGGCGGCGCGTCACACGGCCGGGCTCCTTCGACTCCACCGCGCGGTCCCGGGTGTGCGGCGGGCTCCCCGAGGTCCCGATGACGCCTCTCTTTCGTTCCACTGCACTGGCAGGGATCCTGGCTGCCTCGGCGGCGCCCGGTTTCGCGCAGGAGATCCGGTTCAACGTCGTGCCGTACCGCCTCGACAACGGGCTCAAGGTTCTGACCCTCGAGGACCACTCCGTTCCGGCGATGAGCTATTACACGTTCTTCCGCGTCGGCTCGCGCGACGAGCGTCCGGGCCGGACCGGCATCTCCCACTTGTTCGAGCACATGATGTTCAACGGAACGAAGAAATACGGCCCCGAGGTGTTCGACCGCACCCTCGAGTCGAAGGGGGGGGCCAGCAACGCCTACACCACCGAGGACATCACCGTGTATTACGAGAACTTCCCGTCCGAGTCGCTCGACACGGTGGTCGATCTGGAAGCGGACCGGATGGCCGGCCTCGCGCTCACCGACGAGAGTCTCAAGCGGGAGAGGGAGGTCGTGAAGGAAGAGCGCCGCCTGACGACCGACAACGACATCGCAGGATCGATGTTCGAGCTTCTGGGGGGGGCGGCGTATCTGGCCCACCCGTACCGGTGGCCGGTGATCGGCTGGCCGGCCGATCTCGACGCGATCACCGTGAAGGACTGCGACGAGTACTTCCGCGTCCATTACACGCCCAACAACGCCACCCTCATCCTGGTCGGAGACTTCAAGCCGGACCGCGCGATCGCCCTCATCAGCAAGGCGTACGGCTCGATCACAGCGCAGCCCGCGCCGCCCGCCGTGATCCGCGACGAGCCCGAGCAGCAGGGTGAACGCCGGGCCGTGCTGAAGCGCGCGGCGCAGCTGCCGGCCGTCGCCCTGGCGTACCACGTGCCGGCGACCTCGGCCGACGACGTGTTCGCGCTCGACCTCCTGCAGATCGTCCTCGGGGAAGGGGAGTCGTCGGTGCTCACCCGGAAACTCGTGTACGAGAAGGAGCTGGCGACGCGCGTCGAGGTGGAGAACATCTGGCGCATCGACCCGTCGCTGTTCGTGGTCTACGCCGAGGCCAAGCCGGGGGTTGCGATAGGGACTCTCGAGGGCGCGCTCGCGGCGGAGGTGGAGTCGCTGGGGCGCCAGGAGGTGGCCGACACGGCGCTGCAGAAGGCCAGGAACATCCGCACCACGACGGAGGTCAAGGCGCTCAAGACCAACGCCGGCAAGGCCGAGCGGCTCGGCATGTTCGAGACGTACTTTGGAGCGTACACCCGGTTGTTCACGGTCCTGAAGAGCTACGAGGCGATGACCAAGGCCGACCTCCAGAAGGCGGCGGCCCGCTACCTGCGTCCCGACAATCGCACGGTCGTGACGCTCGTGCCGGCCGAGGCCGACGGGGAGACACGGCCATGACGGGCCGCCGGCGTTTCGCGCGGGCCGCCTTCGTCCTCCTCCTCCCCGGCGCATGCATGCTCCTGGCGGCCGCCCCCGCGCCCGCTCCGGCCGCCGGCGGCGCGACCGGCTTCCGCGTGCCGGCCCCCGTCAGGATGGTTCTCAAGAACGGCCTGACGGTCCTGGTCCTGGAACGGCATTCCATCCCGCTGGTCCAGCTGAGGCTCATGGTGAAATCGGGCTCGGCCGCCGACCCGGCCGGCAAGGAAGGGACGGCCGCCCTGACGGCCCGTCTCCTGAAGCGGGGCACGAAGAGCCGCCCGGCCGGCCAGTTCTTCGAGGAGGTCGAGTTCGTGGGGGGCTCGATCGATACCGCGGCGGGGATCGACGCCTCGTTCGTGCACGGAGAGTTCGCCACCCGCGACCTCGAGATCGGATTCAACCTGATCGCCGACCTCGTCCAGAATCCGGTCTTCCGCCAGGAGGAGTTCGAGAAGGATAAACGACTCGCTCTGGCGGACATCGTCGGACGACTCGACGACCCCGGGGTCGTCGCCCGGCTGGCGTTCGCCTCCTGGCTGTACGGGGCCCATCCGTACGGCCGGCCGGTGGACGGGACGGAGCGTTCCGTGCAGGCGATCACCCGCGACGACGTGGCGGGATTCTACGAGACGCGTTACGCGCCCAACAACGCCGTGCTCGCCATCGTCGGGGACATCGACGCGGCGCAGGCGGTACTGAGGGCGGAGCGCTACTTCTCGGCGTGGAAGCGGCGCGCCCTCCCGGAGACGAAGATTCCCGAGGTGACCGCCGTGCGCGGCCGCAGGGTCCTGCTGGTGGACAAGCCGGACGCCACGCAGAGCCAGGTGCGCTTCGGGAACACCGGGATCAGGCGCGCCGATCCCGATTACTTCCCGATGCTGGTGGGGAACACGGTCCTCGGGGGGGGATTCACCTCGTGGCTGGTGAACGAGGTTCGCGTGAAGCGCGGCCTGACCTACTCGATCGGCAGCCGGCTGGACGCCCTGCGCGCGGGAGGGAGCTTCTGCGTCTCGACCGCCTCGAAGAACGCGAGCGTGATCGAGGCGATCAATCTCTCCCTCGATCAGATGCGCCGCCTGCGGGGGGGTGAGCTGCCGGACCAGGACCTGGACAAGGCCCGCAGCTACCTCGCCGGGTCGTATCCTCTCGGCATCGAGAGCCCGGACAATCTGGCGGCGGAGATCCTGAACGTCGAGCTCTTCGGGCTCGAACCCGACTTCATCAACGGGTACCAGAAACGTGTGCGGGCCGTCACGTCCGATGCGGTGAAACGAGTCGCCGCGCGCCGGCTGCCGGTCGACGACCTCGCCCTGGTCGTGGTCGGCCCGGCGCAGGTCCTCAAGAAGGATCTCGAGACGCTCGGCCCGGTCACCGTCCGTTCCCTGCAGTCCGCCCTCGAGGCGAACCCCCCGGCGGAAACCCCGGCGCGCTGAAAGGAGGAGCGGCCGAGGACCGGCCGTCTCACGGGGACGCGGCGCCCTGCGCCAGCGACAGTCCCTGCATCGCCAGCTGCGAGTCGGGCTGGTAGTGAAGGGCGCGGCGGAAACGAGCCGCCGCCTCCGCCCGATCGCCGCGCGCCAGGCGGATCCAGCCGAGGTGCGTGTAGATGTGGAACAGGGGCGGGTCCTCCTTCAGGAGGCGGTCCTCGTCCTGCAGCGCCTCGCTGTCCCTCTTCAGCCCGTACAGCGCGTCGATCCGGATGACCCGCGCGATGTACGAGCCCCCCTGCGCCAGCGCCCTCTCCGCCTCGGCCAGGGCGCGCGCCGCGTTCTCGTGACGGATGGCGCCCCCCCTGTAGAGAGCCGGGTCGAGCAGCGTGTAGCCGTCCCGCTCCGCCACCCCGGCCCACGGACCGTCGGCGCGCAGGTAGATCACCGCCACGTCGTCGAAGAAGACCGGCGTCCAGCCCTTCAGCCGATGCACCGCGGCCGCGGCGGTCATCATCCCCTGGTTGGGCCACTCGAGCAGAATGGCTGCCGCGTCCAGGCGATCGAGCAGGGCGTCGAGCGCATCGGCGTCGCTCAGCGCGCGGCTGTACTGGCGGTACAGATCCTCTCCGTAGACGTCGTTCCTGGAGTCCATCGCGACGCGCACCGCGGGATACAGGCGGTCGATGAGGTAGCCCCCCGAAGCGTAGGTGTTGAAGACGTTGCCCCGCACCCCGATGCCGGCGAGATAGTCCGCGGCGGCCACCGGGATGTTCCGGCCGATCCCCAGGCCGGGGCTGCGGCGCATGGCGGGGGAGTACGGGTAGCCCATGACGGCGAACCACGCCGCGACAAGGAGGAGCGCCGTCGCGATCCAGGGAAGGAGCGAAGGCCGCCTGCCGTCTCCGCGCGCCGCCGTGAAGGCGGTCATGACCCCCGGAAAGGTGGCCAGGGCGAAGTCTGCGACGTTCCGGTTCATCCGCAGAGACAGGATCAGGAACAGGGCGAACACCAGAACGGCGAAGGTCGCGCCCTGCGGCAGCGGGTGCCCGCGCCGCCAGCGCGCGGCGACGAGGCCGAAGGAGAGGATCCCGAAACCGATCCACGCCAGGTAGTACAGGGCCATGTAGGTGGAGGCGTAGGGACTGGGCGTCAACGTGCCGTTCCTGAAGTCGAACGCGACGAGAGGGGGGAGCCACTCGTAGATCTCGCCCATGAAGGAGGTTCCTGTGAGCGCGAACGGGAATTTCAGGAGCCTCGGCCCGTAGGGGTTCACGAGCGAGACCAGCACCAGTCCGATGGCCAGCAGGCCGAGCGAGGCGGCCTCACGCGCCGGTACCGGCGCGACGGAGGACGGCGATGCGCCGCGGGTCGTCCCGAGACCGGCGCGACGCTCGAGGAACCGATCGAGCGCTGTGGCCGCCGCGGCCAGCGCGACGATCACCGGGCCGAGGACGAAGCCGCCGTGCAGATTCGCCCAGATCGTCTGAAGCAGGAGGAAAGCCCACACCGGCGCGCGCAAGCCCCGGCGCCGCCGCGTCAGCAGCAGCAGGAAGGCGGCGATCATGAGAGACGTGAAGATGTGCGGTCTCTCCATGAATCGCGAGGCGGCGAGGATCAGGACGAACGCCAGCGCCGGGAGCCCCGTGTCCGGAGGAACGCCGGTCTGGCGGGCCGCGGCATAGAGCAGGGCGGCCACCGCGATCCCGACCAGCGCCTTGAGCAGGATCAGGCCGTTCCAGCCGGCCGCGGCCTGCACCAGTTTGAACACGACGCCGGCGAGCCACTCGTGGGCGATGTACGGGCGTCCGCGCGCCAGGGCCGAGTAGTCGTCGACGCGCGGAACGCTTCCTGTCTTCAGGATCGTCTCGCCGGTCTTCAAGTGGATGAAGAGATCGTTGTTCGTGATCGGAGTGAGGGTGAGGGCCAGCAGCAGGAGGAGGAGGGCCAGGAGGGCGGCCGCCTCGCCGCGGCTGATCGGGCCGGGCGTCACGCGGAGCCCTATTTCAGCCGGGAGGCGATGAGGGCGTTCGCCGCCTTGCCGTCGGCGCGGCCGCGGTGACGGGCCATGAACTCCTTCATGGCACGGCCGAGGTCCTTCTTCTCGCTGATCGCCAGATCCTTCAGGAGGGCATCGACGGCCGCGGCCATGTCCTCGGCGCTCATCGCGGCCGGCAGATAACGCTCGATGACGGCGATCTCCGCGCGCTCCTTGTCGGCCAGGTCCTTGCGGCCTCCCTTATCGTAGTGCTCGATCGCCTCGCGGCGCGTCTTCACCGCCCGCTGCAGAAGGGTCAGGTAGTCGTCCTGGGTCAGGTCGCGCTTCGCGTCGATCCGCGCGTACTGCACCTGGGAGATCAGCATGCGCAGCGTTGCCATGGTGATCGCGTCCTGACGCCGCATCGCCTGCGTCAGGTCAGCCTTGAAGGTCTCGATCATCCGCCCCTCCTTGCCGTCCGCATCATAAGTGGTCACGGGTGTCCCGTCCAGAGGGGGCGCGGCGCGGGGCTGTTCGCGCGCGCGGCACGGGTCCGGTTCGCTGCGCGAACCTCCCCTCGCTTCGCCACGCGCCGCCCACCGCGCTGGGGAGCGCGCGGCGGGGCCCCGGCGCGCGGTCTCAGACGACCGCGCGGGGGAAGGGCCCCGCGCCGCGTGTGTTCAGACGACTGGGTGCGCTGGCCTTCGGCTGCGTGGCTACACTATAATGCCGCGCTTTCGCCCGGGGTGAAGCGGGCGAAGGCTGGGTCTTCGAGGTCGGGGCGTGGACGAGCCGCGGGGTGGGGAACAGAGCGGGACGCAGGGGGCCGGACGGCCGCCGGCGCAGCCGCGCCTCGCCAACCTGGTCGTGGTGGCCGGTGCCGTCGTCCTGATCGGTCTCGTGGCGTTCGCCCTGTACCGCAAGAGCCACACGGGTGCTCCCGGCGCGGCGCCCGAGCCGTCGGCCACCCCGGCCCAGGCGGGCACGGAGAACCCGGCGCAGGGTACGCCCATCTCGGCCCCCCTTCCCGTGCGACTGTCGCCGGAAGCCAGCATCATCGCGGAGCGCTACCGCTGCGTCTGCTCCTGCAACGATCTCCTGAATGTCTGCACCTGCAGCAAGACTCCGGGATCGCGTGACATGCGTCTGTATGTGCAGGAGCTGGTCAACGCGAAAAAGACCGGCCAGGAGATCGACGCGGCCATGGTGGGCCGCTACGGATCCGGCGTCCTCGTCGCCACCGCCACGCCCACGCCCACCCCCTCACCCTCGCCCACACGCGCCAGGAAGAAGCGCACGCGGTAGGATTCCTTCAGCGCTCCCCCCAGTGCAGCTTGTGCCTTAGGACCTCGAAGTACGATTTGCGCGGCGACCGGACCATCAGGATCGGCTGGCGGCTGCGCCGCACCCGGACCCGGTCCTTGGTCCTGAGCGCGTGGCCGACCTGGCCGTCCAGGGTCAGGTAGACCTCCGAATCACCGGTGTGCAGGCTGACTTCGGCCGTCGAATCGTCGGGCAGCACGAGGGGACGCATGCTCAGGGTGTGCGGGCAGATCGGCGTGATCAGGAAGGCCTTCAGGCTGGGGTGGATGATCGGCCCTCCGGCCGACAGCGAGTAGGCGGTCGAGCCGGTCGGCGTGGAGATGATCAGGCCGTCCGACTTGTAGGTGGTGACGGGATCACGATCGATCGACAGCCGGAGCTCGATGATGCGCGCCAGGGCCCCCTTGTTGATGACCGCATCATTGAGCGTCACCTGGCGCATCACGGTCTTTCCGCCGCGCACGATGCTGACCTCGAGACCGATGCGGCGGTCGAGGGCGTAGCGCCCGTCCAGGATTTCGATCAGGATCTCCTCCATCTCGCCGGGGCCGGTCTCGGTCAGGAAGCCGAGCCCGCCGAGATTGATGCCGAGGATCGGGCGGGGACGGGCGGCGAGGTCCCGGGCCACCATCAGGAGCGTGCCGTCACCGCCGATCACGATGTACAGGTCGGAAGGCCGGGCGGCGCCGCCGGGGACGCGGCCGTCCCGGCGGCGACCCAGGGCCCGCGCGGTGAACGGATCGAAGGTGACCGCGACGCGGCGCGCCTCCAGGAACCGCGCGCAATGGCGCGCGGCGAGACGGGCCTCGGCCGCCTGCCGCTTGGCGACGATGGTCACGGTCGAGATCGTTTTCCGCCGGGTCTCATCCGCCATGAACGATGCCTCCCAGAAGACGGTCCAGGGTCTCGCCGCGCAGCGCCCCCGCCGCGTCGAGGGACAGGTGCAGGAAGAACTCGCGGTTCCCTTCGGCTCCCGGAAGCGGCGAGACGCAGGCGCCGCGCACCGAGAACCCGGCCTTGTCCGCGGCCGCGGCCGCCGACAGGACCGACTTCAGGTGCTTCTCCGGCTCGCGCACGATCCCTCCCTTGCCGATCTCCCCCTTGCCCACTTCGAACTGCGGCTTCACCAGCGCCACGACGTCGGCGTCCTTCAGAAGGAGGGGCGGCAGCGGCGGGAAGATCAGCCTCAGGGAGATGAAGCTCACGTCGATCACCGCCAGATCCACCTGCTCCGGCAGATCATCCCGGGAGAGATACCGGGCGTTCCGCCCTTCGAGGACCACCACCCGGGGGTCGCTGCGCAGCGACCAGTCGAGAAGACCCCGGCCGACGTCGAGCGCGTACACGCGCGCCGCCCCGCGCCTGAGGAGGCAGTCGGTGAACCCTCCGGTCGAGGCGCCGATGTCCAGGGCCAGGCGCCCGGAGACCGCGACACGCAGGCTCGCGAGCGCCCCTTCCAGCTTGACACCGCCCCGCCCGACGAACGGGTGGTCGGGTGCCCGCACCTCGATCACGGCATCGGGAGACAGGAGCGTCCCCGGTTTCTGCCCCGCCTTGCCGTCGACGCGCACGACCCCCGCGAGAACCAGGGCCTGCGCGCGTTCCCGGCTCCTGGCCAGACCGCGCTCGACCAGCAGCCGGTCGAGGCGTTCCTTCGGCCGTCTGGCCGTCCCCGCCCCGGCGTGCCCCTCCGCGCGTTCGAGCCCCGGCTTCTCCCGGCGCACGCGGCTCAATTCGCGCGGTGGACGATGAAGCGCGCGAGGACTCCGAGCGCCCGTCCGCGGGTCCCGAAACGCAGAAGAGCGCGCTCGGCGCGCCCGATCGCCTCCTCCGCGCGGCGACGAGAACCCTCGACGCCCAGCAGGGCAGGGAACGTCGCCTTGCGGGACCGCGCGTCCTTGCCGAGGGTCTTGCCCAGTCGTTCGGGATCCCCTTCCCGGTCCAGGATGTCATCGACGATCTGGAAGGCCAGTCCCACGGCATCGCCGTAGGCGCGTAGCGCCCGGAGCTCCCGTCGGCCGACCCCCGCGATGATCCCGCCGATCTGCGCCGCCGCGGAGATCAGCGCCCCGGTCTTGCCCCGGTGGATCTTGAGGAGCGTCCCGTAGGAATAGGGGCGGCCCTCCGCCTCGAGATCCATCACCTGCCCGCCGATCATGCCGGTGACCCCCGCCGCGCGCGCCAGGAGACCTATCGACCGCATCTTGCGCGCCGCGAGACCCGGGCCACCCGGGTGCGTGGCGGCGATCTCGAAGGCGTGGTTGAGGAGCGCGTCCCCGGCCAGGATCGCCATCGCCTCTCCGAAGACGCGGTGGCTGGTGGCCCGTCCTCGGCGCAGGTCGTCGTTGTCGAGGGCCGGAAGATCGTCGTGGATCAGCGAGTAAGTGTGGATCATCTCGATCGCGGCCGCCACAGGAAGGACGTCGGACACGCGCCCCCCCAGCGCCCGGCAGGCGGTGATCGCCAGGATCGGCCGCAGACGCTTGCCCCCGGGGAACAGCGAGTACACCATGGCGCGGCGCACGGTCAGCGGGACCTCGACGCGGCTCGGCAGGAACCTGCGCAGGGCGGCATCGACGAGCCGTCGATCGCGTTGCATCCGCGCGGGAAGCCTCATGAGCGCCCGGGTTCCCCGCCCTCACCCTCGTCCTCGAACGGCGCGAGCTTCAGGTCGCCCTGCTCGCCGCGCGTCAGAACGTCGATGCGGCGCTGGGCCTCCTCGAGTTTCGCGGCGCAGAGCCTCGTGAGCGATACGCCTTCCTCGAAAAGCCGCAGCGAGTCCTCCAGCGGACGGTCCCCCTCCTCGAGGCTCTTGACGATCGCCTCCAGTCGCTCGAGCGCCTCCTCGAAACCCGGCTGCCTAGACCCCTTCTTCGCGCTCGCCATGGGCTCGGACCTCCGTGACCGCGCAGTCGAGACTGCCGCGGTGTAGCCTGATACTGACGGCGTCGCCGGCGCGCGCGGCGGTGCTGTCCTTCAGGATCGCCCCCGTGCTCTGCAGCCTGCAGATCGCGTAGCCGCGCCCCAGGACCGCGAGAGGGGACAGGGCCAGGAGTCTCTCGGCGTAGGCGGAGCACTGATCCCGCGCGCGCTGCAGCCGGGTCGTCATCGAAGCATGGAGAAGCCTGTCGAGGCCGTCGGCCCTGGCCCTGCGGTGCCGCAGGCGTCCCGCGAGTCTCTCCGGTGTCATGCGCTCCTTCAGGATCTCGAGGCGATGCCGCGCGTCCGTCGTCGTCCGCTCCAGGTGCGCCCCGAGGCGGAAGGTCAGATCGTCGACCCGCAGGGCCAGGTCGCGGAGCCGGTCGCGCACCGCCTCGCGCGCCCGCGCCGAGCCCGCGTCCTCGAGCGCGACGCCCGCCGCGGACAGCCGCAGGCGGGCCGCGGCGATCAGGCGCCCGCGCAGGGCCGCGATCCGATCCCCCAGCTCCTCCTTCGATCGGACCACCATCTCGGCCGCGGCCGACGGCGTGGGTGCCCGCAGATCGGCGACGAGATCGGCGATGGTCGTGTCCACCTCGTGTCCCACGGCGGAGACGACGGGGACGGTGGAGGCCGCGATGGCGCGCGCCACGCGCTCCTCGTTGAACGGCCAGAGGTCTTCGATCGAGCCGCCCCCGCGCGCCAGGATCAGAACGTCGATGCCACCGAGACGGTTCAGCATGCGAATCGACTCGACGATCTCGAGCGAGGCGCCCTCCCCCTGGACGCGGGACGGTGCGAGGACGATCTCGAGGTTCGCGAAGCGCCGGGCGAGGACCTTCAGGATGTCGCGCAGGGCGGCGCCCCGGGGGGACGCGACGATGCCGATGCGCCGCGGCAGGAGGGGCAGGGGCCGCTTGCGGGCGGGGTCGAAGAGACCCTCGGCCAGGAGGCGGGCCTTGAGCTGCTCGAACGCGAGTTGCAGGGCCCCGAGCCCGGCGGGCTCGAGCGCATCCACGATGATCTGAAAGGTGCCACGCGCTTCGTACAGGGTGATCCGCCCGCGCGCCAGGACCTTGAGGCCGTCCTCCGGACGGAAGGGGAGCGACTGGGAGGCGCCCCGGAACAGCACGGCGGCGATCTGCGCCGCCTCGTCCTTGAGCGTGAAGTAGGTGTGTCCCGAAGGATACTTGCGCAGGTTGCTGATCTCCCCCTCCACCCAGATCGATGGGAAGGACTCCTCCAGGATCTCCTGCGCCAGGGCGTTGAGCTCGCTGACGGTGTAGACGCGCCGCGTCTCGCGCGGCGCCGGTCCTGAAGCGCCCCCTCCCGGTGCGTCCGGGAGCGGCTCGTCAAACAGTCCGCGCATCCCCCGCTCCCGGCGTCCCGCCATCGGGGCGCACCTGGATCCTCTCGATCGAAAGGGCGCGCCCGCTCGTGTCGTCCGCCTCGAGAATGACGCCGCACATCCTCGGATCGCGCTTCGCTGTCGTGAAGCGGACCGGCATGCCGGTCAGGAACTTCTTGAGCGCGAGCTCCGTCTCGATCCCGATGACCGAATCGTACGCCCCGGTCATCCCCAGGTCGGTGATGTAACCCGTGCCTCGCGGCAGGATGATCTCGTCCGCGGTCTGCACGTGCGTGTGCGTGCCGACCACCGCGGTGACGCGTCCGTCGAGGTAGCGCCCCATCGCCGTCTTTTCGGAGGTCGCCTCGGCGTGGACGTCGACCAGGATCACGGCGGCCTTCCCCTCGAGACGCTTGAGGGCCTGGTCGACGATCGGGAAGGGGTTCTCGCACGGCGGCATGAACACACGTCCCATCAGGTTGATCACCGCCACCGGCACGCCCGCCGCCGTCTCACCGACGTAGAGGCCGTGGCCCGGGGCCCGGTCCGGGTAATTGAGCGGGCGGAGAAGACGGGGCTGGCCCGGCAGGTAATCGACGATCTCGACCTTGTCCCAGATGTGGTTCCCCGAGGTCATGCAATCGATGCCGCAGGCGAGGAGCTCCTCGCTGAGCTCGGGGGTGATGCCGAACCCGTCGGCGGCATTCTCGACGTTCGCCACGACGAAATCGATCGAGCGCGCCGCGACGAGCCGCGGCAGCTGCGACGCCAGGACGTGCCGCCCGGCGCGGCCGTTGACGTCTCCCAGGAAAGCGATGCGCATGCGTCGAACCCTCGTCTCTAGGTCGCGTAGTCCACGGCGCGGGTCTCGCGGATCACGCTGATGCGCACGGCGCCGGGATACTCGACTTCCTTCTGGATGCGGCTGGTGATCTCTTTCGACAGGGTCACGACGTCGGCGTCGTTCACCGCACCCGCCTCGACGAGGACCCGCACCTCTTTTCCGGAGCGCATGACGAAGGCGCGGCTGACGCCGTTGAAGGAGGAGGCGATCGCCTCCAGGCTGCGCATCCTCTCCATGAATCCCTGCAGGGTGGTGTCCTTTTCGCCGGGGCGGGCGACGATCGCCTTCTCGGCCACCTTCAGGATCGCCGCGTCGACCGACGGATCGCTCCCGCTCCCGTGCAGCGCCCGGATCGCCTGCACCACGCGAGCGTCCTCGTCGAGCCTCGCGGCCAGATCGGCGCTCACGAGGATCGGGTGCGTGTCGGCGCGCGATTCTTCGACCTGGCCGATCTCGTGCAGGAGACCGGCCCGCTTGACCACCTCGGGGTGAAGGCCCAGGAGCATGGCGATCTGCGTCGCCAGCCGCGCCACCTCCACCGAATGATCGAGCAGGTTGTACCCGAGCACCACACGGTACTTGAGCTTGCCGAGCAGGTGCTGCAGGCGCTGCGGCAGCCCCGTGATGCCGAGCTCGAACGCGGCGCTCTCGCCGAGGGAGTCGAGACTCTCCTCCATCTCGGCGCGCGCCCGCACGACCATCTCCTCGATGCGCGCGGGGTGGATCCGTCCGTCCTCGATCAGACGCTCGATCGCGTGCTTCGCCACGGCCCGACGGAACGGGTCGAAGCTCGACAGGACGATCGACTGGGGAGTCTCGTCCACGATGACGTCGACCCCGGTGGCCATCTCGAGCGCGCGGATGTTGCGTCCCTCGCGGCCGATGATCCGGCCCTTCATGTCGTCGTTCGGCAGCTTCACCGCCGTGACGACGCCGTCCATGAGGTCCGAGGCCGGCAGCCGCTGGATCGCCTCGGCGACGATGCGCCGCGCCCGCCCCCCCGCCTCGGCCAGCGCCTCGTCCTCGATGCGGCGGATGAGGCTGGCCGCCTCCTGCCGCGCCTCTGTCTCGATCTCCCGGATGAGCTCGCGGTGGGCGTCGCGCGCGCTGGTGCCGGCGATCCTCTCCAGGCGCTGCCGCCGCTCCAGGACGAGCGCCTGCGCCTCCTTCTCGAGCGACGCGGCGCGCTCCTCGCGCTCTTTCAGCTGCGCCACGCGCTCGTCGATCTCCTGCTGTTTCTGGCCCAGGAGCTGGAGCTTGCGGGTCACGTTGAGCTCCTGCTCGCGCAGGCGCGCCTCGGCGCTCTGCAGCTCCTCGCGCTTCTTGCGGGTCTGGCTCTCGAACCGGCCCTCGGCCGTCGCGCGCAGTTCCTCGGCCTCCAGCTCGGCCTCCTTGAGGCGCGTCTGGGCCCGGCTTTCCGCGTCGCTGACGATCCCCGAGGCGCGCCGCTCCGCTTGCGCCCGCAGGCGATCGCGCAGCAGGCGCAGCCCCAGCACCGCGGCGGCGGCCGCGAGCGCTGCTCCCAGGATGATGAGGACGTAGGTCACGATGTTCCTCGCGGGCAGTCGCGCTGAAGATGACCGGCGATCGATCGGCGGGGTACCGGGCCGGAGGAGGGCTCAGAACATGCTGAAACCCCGCTCAGCCGTGAGGAGAAGAACTATTTGAACCTGGACTACCAGTATGGGACCCTTGCCTTCGCTTCAGGCATCCCCGCGGACGGGGACGCTCACGACGAATGGACTCAGGCACCCGTTCAAATAGTGTTGGCTCAAAAGTACCGCTCCAACACGCACCTCGCAGGGTCGGAGCCGATGGTACCGCCCCGCCCCCTTCTCGTCAAGACCCGCGCAACGCAGGGTCCCAGCCCCCTTCCGGTCACGCGTCCGCGAAACAGCGCTCGAGCATGTCGATGAGTCGCGCCACGCGATCGGGACCGCCCTTCATGATCCCCGGATCGGGGCGCACGCCCCGGCGCGACTCGTCGGCGATGTTGAGGGCGGCAAGGATCGCCACCTTCAGCGAATCGACGGTGGCGGTGGCTTCGCTGACCTCGCGCATCTTGCGGTCCACGTACGAGGCCAGGTCCTGGATGTAGCCGGTCTCGCCCTCCCCGCGGAGGTTGTAGGACTGCCCGTAGATCTCCACCTGCACGAGACGGCCCTCTGTGCGTTCCATCGTGCGTCCCTCCCGCCGCGGGGTCAGTGCTCCCGCCTCGCCTCGCCGCCGCCTTCCTCCAGGCCGGCCATCAGTTCGAGCATCTGGCTCACGCGTCCGCGGATCGTCTGGCGCTCTTCACGCAGGAGGTCGAGCTGCTGGGACAGCTCCCGCACCTCGTCCCTGCCCCGCTCCGAGGCGGTGACCTGCGCCTGCGCCGAAGCCAGGGACTTCTCGAGGTCCCGGGTCCTGGCCAGGGCCGCGTCCTTCTCCCTGCGCAGGGAGCGAATGAGCTCGGTCGCCTTGACGATCTTCTGCTCCAGGAGATCGAGCTGCTGCAGATCGACCACGACTCTCTTCGGCTCCATCCTCACCTCCGCCCGTCGGGTTCGGTTCTCGTTCATTCCGGCACCGCACCGCGCAGTTCGACGTTCAGCTCGCGCCGCAGGGCACCGGTGATGGCGTCCACGCTCTCCTGCACCTCCTGCGCCAGGAGAGTCTTCTCCGGGTGCTGGAGGACGATCTGCACCGCGAGGCTCCTGCACCCGGGCGGCACCCCGGGACCGGTGTACAGATCGAACGCCAGCACTTCGACCACCGGCAGGAGGCTGTGCCTGCGGATGGTCCGCTCGATCGCCTCGAACGTGGTCGCCGGGCCCGTGACGATCGCCAGATCTCGACGCACCGCCGGGTAGCGGGCGAGAGGATGGTACCGACGCGTGGGTTCCCGGACCGCCTCGATCCCGGACAGATCGAGCTCGCCTCCGAACGCCGGCCGATCGATGCCGAAGCGCTCCCGCTGCGACCTCTTGATCTCGCCGACGACGCCCAGCACGCGGTCCCCGCTCGAGACGGTCAGAGCACGTCCCTCCTCCAGGAACGGAATTCTATCCGAAGAAAAGGTCACGGTGGGGACTCCGACGAGCTTCGCGAGGAGCTCGACCGCGCCCTTGGCGTCGAACACGTCGGTGTCGCGCCCCGGCAGGCTCCAGTGGGTGGGGACGCCCCGGCCGGCCAGCACGAATGCCAGCGTCGGCTTCTCCCGGGGGAGCGGGGAGCCCGGCAGAAACGCCGTGCCGATTTCGAACAGGCGGACCGCCGCGAGTCCGTGATTCAGGTTGTGCGCCAGGTTGCGCAGGAGACCGGGAAGCAGGCTGGTGCGCAGGAACGCCGCGTTCGCCTGCAGCGGGTTGGTCAGAGCCAGGGGCGCCGCCGCGCCGGGGGCGAATTGTCCGGCGTCCTCCCCATCCACCATGACGTAGTTGATCGCCTCGGAGAGACCGGCGGCCTGCATCGCCCCTCGCGCGGCGACCAGGGTCGCGTCCAGGGGCGTCCGGCCTTCCCCCTCGGAGGCCACGATCGGAAGGCTCTCCGGGATGACGCCGTAGCCGCGTTGGCGCGCCACCTCCTCGATCACATCCACCTCGCGCTCGACGTCGCGACGGAAGGACGGCACCGACACGGACCAGACGCCGTCGGGCCCCGGTGCGACGGCGAATCCGAGCCGTTCGAGGGGATCGCGCATGTCGCGCTCTTCGAACGGCGTGCCGAGCAGGTCCCGCGCCCGCGCCGGGCGGAACGTGATGACTCGTTTCGGCTGCGGCCGCGGATGGACATCGATCGGCCGCGACGTCACCACGCCGCCCGTGATGGAGGCGATGATCTGCGCCGCCCGGTCGAGGGCCGGCAGGACCGCCTCCGGATCGGCGCCCCGCTCGAAACGGTGTGACGCGTCGGTGCGCAGACCGAGGGCGCGCGCGGCGCGCCGCACCGGCACGGGCTCGAACCAGGCGCTTTCCAGGAGCACGTTCGACGTCCCCTGACCGATCCCGCTCGCCTCTCCGCCCATGATGCCGGCCAGGGCGACGGCCTTCCTGGCGTCGGCGATCACCAGCACGTCCGATGTCAGCTCCCTCGCGGCGCCGTCCAGGGTCGTGAGGCGCTCGCCGGGTCGCGCGCGCCGGACGATGATCCGCCGGCCCTCCAGCCGGTCCAGGTCGAAGGGGTGCAGCGGGTGGCCCATCTCCCACAGCACGAAGTTGGTCGCGTCCACGACGTTGTTGATGGCACGCTGCCCGATCGACTCCAGGCGGCGGCGCAGCCAGTCGGGAGAGGGGCCCACCCTCGCGCCGAGGACGCAACGCGCGGCGTAGCGCGCGCACAGGTCCGGCGCCTCGACGATGACCGAGGCGCGCTCCTCCGTCGGCGGTCCCGTGGCCTGGACCGAGACGTCCGGCGGCCGCAGCTGCGCCGCCGTCAGCGCAGCATACTCCCGCGCCACGCCCAGATGGTTCATGCAGTCGGGCCGGTTGGTGAAGATGTCGAAGTCGTACAGAGTGTCGCCGTCGCGCGTCTCGATCCCGTCCAGGGGCAGGCCGGCCGCGGTCAGGCGCTCGCCCACGCGCTCCGGCTCCTCCGCGATGCCGACGTATGTCTGCAGCCATTCGTGACTGAACTTCATGCGCGCGATCCTGCGACCGTTTCCGGCATCACCCGGGGAACTGCGACAGGAACCTCAGATCGTTCTCGAAGAACAGGCGGATGTCGTCGATGCCGTGCTTGAGCATGGCGATGCGATCGATCCCCAGGCCGAACGCGAACCCGGTGTAGCGCTCCGGGTCGTACCCCACCTTCTCGAAGACGGCGGGGTGGACCATGCCGGCTCCCCCCATCTCGATATAGCCGGTTCCCTTGCAGCGGTTGCAGCCCGCGCCCGCGCAGAAGATGCAGGAGATGTCGTATTCCGCGCCGGGCTCCACGAACGGGAAGTAGGATGGGCGCAGCCGGATCTTGACGGAGGGCCCGAACACCCGGCGGCAGAAGTGCGCCAGGGTCCCCTTCAGGTGCGCGAACGTGATCCCCGCGTCGACGACCAGCCCCTCGACCTGGTGGAAGACGGGGGAATGGGTCACGTCCGAGTCTCGGCGGAACACTTTGCCGAGAGCCACCATCCTGACCGGCGGCCGGCGCTCCTGCATCGTGCGGATCTGCACCGGGGAGGTGTGGGTCCGCAGCAGCAGGCCGCCCTCCACGTAGAACGTGTCCTGCATGTCGCGCGCCGGATGGTGCGGCGGTATGTTGAGGGCCTCGAAGTTGTAGAAGTCGGTCTCGACCTCCGGCCCGGTCTCGAGGGTGTATCCCATCTCGAGGAAAATCTCCTCGATGAGAGCGCGCACCTGGGTGACGGGATGCGAGGTTCCGGGCTGCTGCGACCGGCCGGGCAGGGTCAGGTCGATCGCCCCGTCTTTCCCTTCGCCGCGGGCGACCCGGCTGCGCGCCGCCTCGAGCGCCGTCTCGACGTGGGCCTTGAGCTCGTTCACGGCCTTGCCCGGGATGGCGCGCTCGCCGGCCGGGACGTCGCGCAGATCCCGGAGCAGGAGGGTCAGGAGCCCGGCCTTGCGGCCGACGTACCGTGTGCGCACCTGCTCGAGAGCGGCGGCGTCGCGCGCCGCCGCCACATCGTGATCGAACTGTCGGCGAATCTCCTGGACGCGGCCTTTCACGGAGGCTCCCGGCGCCGCCGCGGGCGGCGCCCCACGTCCCTAGGCGACGCCGAGGGCGCTCTTGGCGGTCTCTGCCAGCGCGGCGAAGCTCTTGGGATCGGTCACGGCGAGGTCGGCCAGGATCTTGCGATCGATCGCCACTCCGGCCTTCGCCAGCCCGGACATGAGGCGGCTGTAAGACAGGCTGTTCTGGCGCGCCGCCGCGTTGATGCGCACGATCCACAGGCTCCTGAACTCGCGCTTGCGGGCCCGTCGGTCGCGGTAGGCGTAGCCGAGCGATTTCTCGATTGCCTCCTTGGCCGCGCGGTACAGCTTGCTCTTGCCGGTGTAATACCCCTTCGCCAGCTTGAGCATCTTCTTGCGTCGATGACGTCTCTTTGTTCCTCTCTTGACTCTCGGCACGTGGGCTCTCTCCTAGGGTCGGCCGTACGGAAGCATCTCGCGCACCCGGCGCCTGTCCGACTTGCTGACCAGGGCCTCCATGTCCAGGTGGCGCTTTCTCTTCGTCGTCTTGCTGCTGAGAATGTGACGCTTGTAGGCGCGGCTTCGCTTGACCTTGCCGGTCGAGGACAACCGGAAGCGCTTGGCCGCGCCCCTCTTGGTCTTCATCTTGGGCATGCGTGCCTCTCCTAGGGACCGCGCCGGCCCGGCGAGATCTTCTCCGCCGGGTTGCCGGGGGGCGCCGGGACGGGCGCCTTCTCGGACCACTTCTTCGGCGCCAGGATCATGTCGAGGAACGGACCTTCCTGGCGCGGCTCGTTCTCGACGATTCCGAAATCGCCCACCTCCTGTCGCAGGCGGGTGAGGATCCTGTACCCGATATCGCGGTGCATGTTCTCGCGGCCCCTGAAAATGACCGTCGCCTTCACCTTCTTTCCCTTGGTGAGGAAGCGGATGATGTTGTTCTTCTTGAACTCGTAGTCGTGCTCGTCGGTCTTGGGGCGGAACTTCACCTCCTTGACCTGGATGGTCTTCTGCTTCTTCTTGGCCTCCTGGGCCTTCTTGTTGAGCTGATACCGGTACTTCCCGTAGTCCAGGATGCGGCAGACCGGCGGGACCGCGTCGGGGGAGACTTCGACCAGGTCCAGCCCGCCCTCCGTGGCTATCCGCAGGGCCTGATCGGGGGACATGATCCCGAGCTGCGCCCCGTCCGGCCCGATGACACGCACTTCCCGGGCCCGGATTTTTTCGTTGACCCTTAGTTTTTTCTCGATGGTGTTCTTCCTCCCGCCCCCGTCCACCAGGGGCCCAGCGTTCGGTTGACCGGGTAAACCGTTCAGGGCCCGAGTTCGCGCCCGGCGTTCATCCTGACCAGTCGGTCACGGACCGCCTCGACGCCCATCGGACCCAGGTCCCCCTCCCTGCGGCTGCGCAGCGCCACGGTCGCGTCCCGCTCCTCGCGATCGCCCGCGACCAGCATGTAGGGGATCTTCTTGATCTGCGCCTCGCGGATCTTGGCGCCGATCTTCTCGTTGCGATCGTCGAGGGCGCAGCGCAGACCCGCGGCGCGCAGGACGTCCAGGATCCGGCCGCCGTACCCGCGCGTCCGATCGGTGATCGGCAGGACCACCGCCTGCACGGGGGCAAGCCACAGCGGGAAGGCGCCGGCGTAGTGCTCCACCAGCCCGCCCATGAAGCGCTCGAGCGACCCGTAGATGGCGCGGTGCACCATCACGACCGGTGTCTGCGATCCGTCCGGGGCGACGTAGTGGATTCCCAGGCGCTGCGGCAGATTGAAGTCGAACTGGACGGTCGGCCCCTGCCAGGGGCGGCCGATGGCGTCGAACATCCGCACGTCGATCTTCGGACCATAGAAGACCGCTTCGCCTTCGCGCCGGATGTACTGCAGGCCGCGCGACCCGAGGGCCTGCGTCAGCGCGTCCTCCGCCATCGTCCATCCGGCATCGTCCCCGGCGTATTTCTCGGGATGGGAGGGGTCGCGGACCGACAGATCGACCTCGTAGCGCTCGTACCCGAAGGTCTTCAGAAAGAAGATGACCAGATCGAGCACCCCCTTGATCTCGTCCAGGATCTGATCGCGCGTGCAGTAGATGTGGGCGTCGTCCTGCGTGAATCCCCGCACCCGCATCATGCCGTGCAGGACCCCCGATCGCTCGTAGCGGTACACCGTTCCCAGCTCGGCGTAGCGGATCGGCAGCTCGCGGTACGAGCGCAATCGCGACTTGTAGATCAGGGAGTGGCCCGGGCAGTTCATCGGCTTGATGACGTAGCCGGACTCCTCGATCTCGAAGGTGTACATGTTCTCTTTGTAGTAATCGAGATGACCGGACATCCGCCACAGCTCGTCGCGTGCGATGTGAGGCGTGGTGACGAGCTGATAGCCCCTCTGCCTGTGCTCGTCCTTCCAGAAATCCTCCAGGACCTGCCGCACGAGGGTGCCGTGCGGGTGCCAGAAGATGAGCCCCGGCCCGGCGGATTCCTCGACGCTGAACAGATCGAGCGCCGGCCCGAGCCTGCGATGGTCGCGCTTTTTGGCCTCTTCGAGCAGTCGCAGGTGCTCTTGGAGCTGCTCCTCGGTCGCGAAGGCCGTGCCGTAGATCCTCTGCAGCTGCTGGTTCTTCTCGGAACCCTTCCAGTAGGCGCCGGCTATCGACAGCAGCTTGAACGCGCCGATCCGGCCGGTCGAGGGCAGATGCGGGCCGGTGCAGAAATCCATGAACTTGTCCTGCCTGTAGCACGAGACCACCGCGCCGCCCTTCTCGTCGACGAGCTCCACCTTCAGGTTGTCGCCCAGCGACCGGAAGTAGGCGAGGGCCTCCTGCTTCGGCTGCTCGATGCGCCTGATCGGGAAGTCCTTCGACTTGATGTCGCGCATGCGCGCCTCGATGCGCTCGAGATCCGCGGGTGTGAACGGCTCCGCGCGCTCGAAATCGTAGAAGAAGCCCTCCTCTGTCGCGGGGCCGATGCCGATTTTCACCTCGGGGAACAGGTCCTTGACCGCGTTCGCCAGAAGGTGCGAGGTGGTGTGCCGGAAGATCTCCAGAGCCCCGGGCGAATCGGGCGTGAGAAACTCCACCCGGGCGCTCCGATCCAGCGGCAGGTAGATGTCTCTGGCGATCCCGTCCACGACCGCGGCGATGGCGCGCTTCGCGAGATCGGCGTCCAGGGACGCGGCGATCTGGCTCAGGGGGGTGCCGCGCGTGAACGCGCGGACTGCCCCGCCGGGCAGGATCACTTCGACGGTCTCCACGGCGCTCTGTCCTTTCAATCGTGGCGCCCCATCCTGTCCCTGGTTTCGCCCGGGCCGGGGTCATGTGCAGTGAAAGGCGGGAGTGGTAGGCGCGAGCGGATTTGAACCGCTGACTTCTACCGTGTCAAGGTAGCGCTCTCCCCCTGAGCTACGCGCCTTCACTTGAAAGCCCGGACTGGCGCCGCTTCAAGCGCCTCATGGCTTTGCCTTGCGAACGCGAGAGTATACGGGGCGATCCGCGCTATTGTCAACCGAACAGGCAACTTCCCGTTGCGGAGAAGGGCCCCGAGGCGTATCATCCGGGAGTTCCGGGAGAATCGGCGAACGTGCTCATCGTGATGGAGAAAGGCGCGAGCGAAGAGCAGATCAGGGCGGTCACGGACAGGATCCTCGCCCTGGGCCTGCGGCCGCACCCGATCCCCGGGGCCGAGCGCACGGCCATCGGCATCACCGGCAACCACGGGCCCCTCGATCCGGCGGAGTTCGAGATCCTGCCGGGGGTGCAGCAGGCGATCCGGGTCACCAAGCCGTACAAGCTGGTGAGCCGCGAGGTGAAGACGGCCGACAGCGTCATCCAGGTGGGGGGACGACCGGTCGGTGGGCCGCGTCTGACGATCATCGCCGGCCCCTGTGCCGTGGAGTCGGAGGCCCAGACGCTGGCCATCGCGCACAAGGTGCGCGAGGCCGGCGCCGATCTGCTGCGGGGCGGGGCCTTCAAGCCGCGCACGTCGCCGTACTCCTTCCAGGGGCTCGGGCTCGAGGGGCTGCGAATCCTGGCGCGTGCGCGGGAGGAGACCGGCCTGCCGATCGTCAGCGAAGCGGTCGACGAGGAATCTCTGGCGATGGTGGAAGAGCACGCCGACGCGGTCCAGATAGGAGCGCGCAACATGCAGAACTTCTCCCTGCTGAAGCGCGCCGGCAAATCGAAGATCCCGGTGTTCCTGAAACGGGGCATGTCGGCGACTCTCGACGAGTTCCTCATGGCCGCGGAGTATGTCGTGTCGGAAGGGAACTACCAGGTGTTCCTCTGCGAGCGCGGCGTGCGGACCTTCGCCGATCACACACGCAATACGCTGGACCTGGCGATCGTTCCGGCCGTCAAGCACCTCAGCCACCTGCCGATCCTGGTCGATCCGAGCCATGGCACCGGCCGGCGGGACAAGGTCGCCCCCCTGGCCCGGGCCGCGATCGCCGCCGGGGCCGACGGCGTCATGATCGAAGTCCACAACGATCCGGCCCGGGCCCTCTCCGACGGTCCGCAGGCCATCCTCCCGGAGGAGTTCGCCAGCCTGGTGCACGACCTCCGCGCCCTGGCCGGTCTCCTGGGCCGCACACACGATTAGATCTTCGCGGGACCCGTCGGCGTTGGTTACCGTTCCGTGATCCCCCTTACCATTTTTGCCGCATAGCAGCCTGCGAGGGCGACCGTCTTTCGCTCCAGCGCCCCGGCCCCCGCTGCGAAGCCTTGCGAGGAGCGGGGTTTAGCCCGATTCGCTGGATTGGACACGTTCTGGTACGCCCCTTGCTCTTCTCACCGAGGTTGCGCGCGTCGGCCGGAGGGAGCAACTTGGATACGGGCAGGACATCGTTCCGGTCGGTGATGGAGGGCGGGAGATGATCAACCAGGACGAGGTCTTCGTGATCACGGAGGACGACATCCTCAAGCCCTCCGACAAGGGCAAGGGGAAGGGCGGTGGACCGCGCGCCGTCCCCGCGACCAAGGCTGCCAGGGCGGCCGAGCGACAGGCCGAGGCCGGGGAGACGGTGGTCGACAGACCGGCCGCGACTCGTGGCCGGGGGCGACGGAGCCCCGCCGCCGCGTCCACCCTGTCCCTGTTCATCTGCGGACTGGGCCAGCTCTACAACGGCGACGGCAGGCTCGCGGCGCTGTTCTTCCTGAGCGAGGTGCTCATCCTGGCGTTCCACTATTTCATGTACATGACCTGGGATCGGATCAGGACCTTCGCGCACCTGTTCTTCGTGAGCGAGTGGGAGCTGATGCTCTACGCTTCGTCGATCGACTTCTGCGTCATCTTTTTCCTGATCTACAACGTGGCGCAGGCGTACCGCGGGGCCGAGAGCCGTGGCGGGCGATTCGACGGACTGCACCAGCCGTTCGTCTCGGGGCTCGCGTCGCTGTGCGTTCCCGGATGGGGGCAGCTGCTCAACGGCCAGCTCGGCAAGGCGGTCTTCTTCCTGTTCTCGTTCCTGCTTCAGGGCTATCTGATGACGATGTACATGATGTCGCCGCTGTTCCGCATCCTGGTCGACATCGAGCCGCAGAGACTCATCCTGGACAAGGCCATCAAGGTCGGGATGGGGATCCTTTTCGTGACGGCGCTGTCCTGGCTGCTCAGCACCTACGACGCCTTCGTCGTGGCGCGTTACACGAAGGGACGAAGGGGCTGAGACGATTCGCCGTCCGGCCGCCACGCCCTCATGACAGCCCGCTGATCCGTCCCTCGTCGTCGAGGTCGAAATGCTCGGCCGCCGGTACCGAAGGCAGGCCGGGCATCGTCATGATGCTCCCCACCAGCGGATAGACGTACCCGGCGCCCGCGGCGGCGCGGATGTCGGTCACCGGCAGGACGAACCCCTCCGGACGCCCCTTGAGGGCAGGGTCGTGCGACAGGGACAGGGGGGTCTTCGCCATGCAGATCGGCAGGCGTCCGAGCCCCTGGCGCCGGCAGAACTCGATCCTCTCCCTGGCCTTGTCGGTGTAGGTCACGCCCGCGGCTCCATAGATCGTCCGGGCGATGGTCTCGATTTTTTCCTCGATCGACAGGTCGGGGGAATACAGGCTCCGGAACTGGGCGCCGGACTCGGCGGCGCGCACGACCGCCCGGGCGAGCTCGAGACCTCCCTCGCCGCCGCGCGCCCACACGTCGGCGGCGACCGTCGCGGTCGCGCCGGCGGCGCCCGCCCTGCCGATCACTTCGTCGATCTCCGCCTGCGTATCGCCGTCGAAACGGTTCACGGCGACCACGGCCGGCAGGCCGAAGGTGCGCACGTTCTCGATGTGCTTGCGCAGGTTCTCGCACCCGCGCCCGACCGCGGCGGGGTCCGGCCTCCTGAGGGCCGACGTGTCCCTGCCGGTGATCGCAATGCCGCCGTGCAGCTTCAAGGCGCGCACGGAGCAGACGATGACGGCCGCCGAAGGGACCAGGCCGGCGACGGGGCACTTGATGTCGAACAGCTTCTCGGCCCCCATCTCCGACCCGAAGCCGCTCTCGGTGACCACGTAATCGGCCAGCTTCAGCGCCAGAAGATCCGCCAGGATGGAATTATTGCCGTGCGCCACGTTGGCGAACGGACCGCAATGGATCAGCGCGGCTCCGCCCTCGAGGTTCTGCACCAGGTTCGGCTTGATCGCGTCCTTCAGGATCGCCGCCATCGCCCCCTGGGCCGAAAGCGCCGAGGCCACGACCCCGCGTCCTTCGCGGTCCACCCCCACGAGGATCCGTCCGAGCCGCTCCTTGAGATCGCGCGGACTGCGGGACAGGGACAGGATTGCCATCACCTCGGAGGCGGCCGTGATGTCGTAGCCGCTCTCCCGCTCGACGCCGTTCGACCCGCCTCCGAGCGCGACGCGGACGCGGCGCAGCGCCCGGTCGTTCAGGTCGAGGCTCCGGCGCCACAGGATTCGTTCCGGATCGAGACCGAGTCGGTTGCCGTGGTGCAGGTGGTTGTCGATGAGGGCCGCCAGCAGGTTGTGCGCCGCGGCGACCGCGTGGAAGTCGCCGGTGAAGTGCAGGTTGATCTCTTCCATGGGCACGACCTGGGAATACCCGCCGCCGGTGGCGCCCCCCTTGATGCCGAACACCGGGCCCATGGACGGCTGGCGCAGGGTCGAGAGGGCGCGCTTCCCGAGCTTCCGGAGCGCCTGGGCCAGCCCGATCGTGACCACGGTCTTCCCCTCGCCCAGGGGCGTGGGGTTGATCCCCGTCACGCAGACATAGCGGCCCGGCGGCCGGTCCTTCAGGCGTTCGATCGCCTGCAGCGAGATCTTCGCCTTGTAGCGGCCGTACGGCTCCAGCTCGTCGGGCAGGAGGCCGAGCGACTCCCCGAGGGATTCGATGCGCACGAGTTTCGCCCGGCGGGCGATCTCGAGATCGGACAGGCTCACGGGGTCCTCCGTTCGCTCTTCCCCTCGTTGAGGGCCCGGCGCAGATCGTCGATCTCGGCATCGGTGGGATCGGCGGTCTTGGCCTTCTCCAGCTCGGCCAGCGCCGCGGCACGGTCGCCCGTGGCCTGCAGGGCCCGGCCCAGCAGCAGGTGGCCGCGCGCGGTGTCGGCGATCGACAGTGCGTGGCGCGCCTCGGACATCGCCCCCTGCGGGTCCTTGCGACGCAACGCGACGAGGGCGTTGAGCAGGTGAAAGTCGGACTCGTAGGGAAAGGGGTCGGACGACGCCTTTCCCAGGACCGCCGCCGCGTCCTCCCAGCGCTCCTCGCGAGTCAGGAGCGAGCCGGCCTGATACGCCGCCTTCGGATAGCCCGGATACTGCTGCAGGGCCTTGCGCAGGAGCTGCAGCCGCTTCTTCGAATCGCTCTCGGCCATGGCGCGGCAGTAGGTCTCGAACGCCAGGAGCGGCGCGTCCTCCGACTGCTGGCGGAGGAGATCCGAGCGGCTGTCCGGCAGGGCGATCTTCTCATCACGCGCCAGCGCCACCGCCAGGTTGCGGTTCACCTCCAGGAGGTCCTTGAGACGCCCGGTGCGCTGCACCCAGGGCCGGGCCTTCTCCTGCTTGATGTCGATGACCCGGGCGGCGACCGTGATGTCCCCTTTGTCCAGGTTGAAGCGCCCGAGGACCAGGCGGTCGGATCGCGGGCCGCCCGGTCGCTGCAGAGTCTTGCGTCCGAGCTCCAGGGCGCTTGCCAGGGCGAGGGGCGCTCCGGACGGGATGCCGCTCCCCTCGAGGAGGACCGAGCGCTCCTCGTCGTCCATCACCTGCTGGCCGAAACCCAGCATGTATTCCTCCAGCGCATGGGCCAGGCCGGTGGACAGCCAGTCGAGGGATCGGTCCTCCGCCGTGTTCTCGAAAGGCAGGACGAGGTAGGCGTGCGCGGGCGCCGTCGTGTCGGCGGCGAGAAGCGGCGCGCCCGCCGCTGCCGTGGCGAGCAGGAGAAGGGACAGCGACCGCTTCAAGCGCCTGTCCTGCGCGGCCGATCGATGGGGGTGGCCTCCTCGGCCGTGTCGGACTTGCCGAAGAACATCTTGCCGGCCGTGGTCTGGAGGACGGACGTCACGGTGATGTCGATGTTGCGGCCTAAGTGCCGCTTGGCGTTGTCGACCACGACCATGGTGCCGTCGTCCAGGTACCCGACCCCCTGATTGGCCTCCTTGCCCTCCTTCAGGATGAACACCTTCATCGACTCGCCCGGGAGCACGACCGGCTTGAGGGAGTTGGCGAGTGAGTTGATGTTGAGGACCTGGACGCCCCGCAGCTCGGCCACCTTGTTGAGATTGAAGTCGTTGGTGATGATCTTGCCCCCGAGCTGCTTGGCCAGCTCGATGAGCTTCATGTCGACGTCCTTGATCTCGGGGAACTCGGCCTCGGAGATCACGACCTTGATGTCGGGGCCCTTCTTGATGCGTTGCAGGATGTCCAGTCCCTTGCGCCCTCGGTTCCTCTTCAGGGAATCCTGCGAATCGGCGATGTACTGCAGCTCGCGCAGCACGAACTGCGGAACGATCAGCGTCCCGTCGAGGAATCCGGTCTCGCAGACGTCGGCGATGCGCCCGTCGATGATCACGCTCGTGTCGAGGATCTTGAAGTTCTGACTCTGCCCGCCCTCGGACCAGGCCGCGCGAAGGCTCGAGAGCGAGAAGCGTTCGCCGCGCACGGCGCCGATCGCCATTCCGGTGTATCCGAACAGCAGGACGATGAACCCCTGGATGGCGATCGCCGGCGCGAAGGAGAACATGTCGAGGGGCAGGAGCGCCACCACGACGCCGGCCGCCGCGCCCCCGACCAGGAGACCGGCGAGACCGCCGAGAAGGGCGTTCATCTCGAGACCGCGCAGCACGTATTCGAGACCGAGGATGAGCCCGGCGCACACGACGCCGATGGCGAGACCGGTCAGGTCGAGCGGTTCGAGCGTGATGGGCCGGATCTGGGCGCCCAGGATGATGGACAGGACGACGAGAAGCGTCCGGAGCACGTATGTTCCCACAGCGTTCACCTCGTTGCGGCCCGGAACGGGCCGTTCAGACGGACCTATGACATTATGACATCAGGATCATGATAGCGTCTCGGCGCGGCCCAGACTAGAACAGGCTCCTAGAGTTCTCCGAATCGTGAGACGATCCGCCGCTCGGTTCCGCGGACGTAGAGACGTGGCACACGGGAGCCGATCCCGCACAGAACCTCCCAGGAGATCGTCTCGGCCCACTCGGCGATCTGGTCGGCGCCGAGCGTCTCCTCTCCGGAGGCGCCGATCACCGTGACCTCGTCTCCCAGCGCGGCCGCGGGGACGTCCGTCACATCGACGGTCGTCAGGTCCATGCTGACTCGACCGACGATGGGGGCCCGACGGCCGCGAACCAGGACGTGGCCGCGGTTGGACACCAGGCGCGGAAGCCCGTCGTCGTAGCCGAGCGCCAGAGAGGCCACCCGGGTGGGGCGGAGCGCCTTATACGTGCGCCCGTAACCCAGGGTGGTCCCCGGGCGGATATCCTTTATATAGATGATGCGGGTCCTGAGAGCCAGGACCGGGCGGACCGGAAGCGGCGTCATCCGGGACGACGGGGGATACCCGTAAAGGATCAGGCCCGGACGGACGAGAGTCATCCAGGCCGGGGGATGGTCCATGATGGCGGCGCTGTTGGCGAGGTGGATCTCGTCCGCCCTCAGCCCCGCGGCCCAGATGGCCGCGGTCGCCTCCTGGAACAGGCGGGTCTGCTCGCGGGTGAACGGGTCGGCGGGGTCGTCGGCCACGGCGAAGTGGGAGAAGGCCCCCGTCAGCCGGATCGAGGAGGCCTTGCCGAGGATGTCCAGGAACGCCGGGACGTCCCCGGCGGGAACACCGAGACGGCCCATCCCGCTGTCAATTTTCAGATGCGCCGCCGCGACCACTCCCCGCCGAGCCGCCGTCGACGACAGCGATTCCACCTGGTCGCGCCGGTAGATTGCCGGGATCAGGTCGTGCTGCAGCAGGAGGTCGGCCTGCGCCGGGGCGAACCCGCCCAGCACCAGGATCGGAGATCGGATCCCCGCCCGGCGCAGCTCGATCCCTTCTTCGGGGATCGCCACACCGAACCGTTCGACTCCGTCCTCCTGCAGGGCGCGCGCCACCTCGACGGCGCCGTGCCCGTACGCGTCGGCCTTGACCACGGCCAGGACGGGCCGGCCGCCGACGCGCCGGCGCACCGCCCCGAGGTTGGCCGCCAGGATGCCGAGGTCGATCTCCGCCCAGGTGGGCCGGTGCGCGTCGAGGCTCGCCATCACCCGGGCTGACGCTCCAGATCCTCGAAGCGCGTGTACTCGCGGATGAACGCCATGTCGAACTCGGCCGTCGGACCGTTCCTCTGCTTGGCGATGATCACCGTGGCGATGCCGCGGTTTTCCTCCGTCGGCTTGTACATCTCCTCGCGGTACAGGAGGAGGACGACGTCGGCGTCCTGCTCGATCGCCCCCGATTCGCGCAGGTCCGAGAGCTGCGGCCGGCCTTTCTCGCCGCGCTGCTCGGGGGCGCGCGACAGCTGCGAGACGGCGATGACCGGCACGTTGAGCTCCTTGGCGAGCTCCTTCAGCGAGCGGGAGATCTCCGCCATCTCCTGCTGCCGGTTCTCGAAGCGTCCCCGGCTCCGGATGAGCTGCATGTAGTCGATGACCACCAGATCGAGCCCCTGCTCCATCTTCAGTCGACGGCTCTGCGCGCGCATCTCGAGAACGGAGATCCCGGCCTTGTCGTCGATGAACGCGCGGGCCCCGGCCAGCTCGCCGAACGCCCGGGTGAGCTGCTTCCATTCCTCCTTGGTCAGTCGTCCGGTGCGCAGGCGGTGGCTGTCGACCCTGGCCAGGCCGGTCAGCATCCGCAGAAAGAGCTGCTCGCGCGTCATCTCCAGCGAGAAGATGCCGACGCGCTTCCCTTCACGCAGCCCGACGTGCTGAGCGATGTTGAGGGCGAACGAAGTCTTGCCCATGCCGGGACGGGCCGCCAGCACGATCAGATCGGCCGCCTGCAGGCCGGAGGTGTACTCGTCCAGCAGCCGGTACCCGGTGGCGAGACCGGTGATCAGCTCGCGCCTCTCGGCGAGCTCCTCGATCGCCTTCAGGCTCTGGTCGGCGATCGTCTTCATCGGGACGAACCCTTCGCGCAGCCGGTCCTGGGCGATCTGGAAGATCATGCGCTCCGACTGATCGAGGATGTCGTCGGGATCCTGGCTGGCTTCGTAAGCGGTCGAGACGATCCGGCCGCCCGCCACGATGAGATTGCGCAGGATCGACTTCTCCTTGACGATCCGGGCGTAGTACTCCACGTTCGCCGAGCGCGGCACCCCGTCCAGAAGGGACGCGATATAGGCCGGACCGCCCACCGCCTCCAGGACGCCGGCACGCGACAGCTCCTCCTTGACGGTGACCGGATCGATCGCGGTCGTCTTCTCCGAGAGATCGGACATCACCTTGAAGATCTTCCGGTGCGGCTCCCGGTAGAAATCCTCCTCCTTGAGGATCTCCTGGGCGCGGTTGATGGCGGTGTTTTCGATGAGGATGGCGCCGAGGACGGAGCGCTCGGCCTCGACGCTGCAGGGAATGTCTTTCTCGAGAGTGATGTCGCCGGGCATCCGGTCTCCGAACCGCGCGGGGCTGTATCGTAGCACGCGTTGTTGCGCGGCGATCCGCGGCTTTGTTAAGATCACGGCGGGTCGGAGTGGTTCGGATGGTCGCTGCCCGGGGGAAACCCCGGGGAGAGGAAAGTCCGAACTCCACAGGGCATTGCGCTGGGTAACGCCCAGTCCCGGTGACGGGAAGGAAAGTGCCACAGAAAACAGACCGCCGGGACGGGAGGCCAGTCCTTCCGTCGCGGTAAGGGTGAAACGGTGGGGTAAGAGCCCACCAGCGCCCCGGGTGACCGGGGCGGCTCGGCAAACCCCGCAAGGAGCAAGGCCAAATAGGGGAGCGCTCACGGGTGGCCCGCCCGCAAGCTCCCGGGTAGGTCGCTTGGCCCCCGGGCCGGGGACCGCAGATGTCGCAGGTCTCGCGGGTCCGGGACGCCGCCCGCGCGGGTGACCGCGCGGGTAGAGGAATGACCATCGGCCGCCGAAAACGGCGGCAACAGGATTCGGCTTACGAATCACTCCGGCCCAATCTCGAAGCGGCAGGCGCACGTACCGTTTTTCCCAGGTGAGAGTCCGCCATGCCCGCGTCTGACCCGCTGAGAGCCCGGCTCGATCGCGCGGTCGCCCGCCTGCGTCCTTCGGTGGAGGCGCTCAGCCGGTCGCTGCACCGTCGCGCCGAGCTCAGCCTGGAAGAATTCGAATCGTCCCGTCTGGTGGCGCGCTTCCTCGAGCGCGAGGGCTTCACGGTGCGCCGCGGAGTCGCCGGGCTGCCGACGGCGTTTCTGGCGCGCCGGAGGCTGGGGCGCGGCGGACCGCGGGTCGCATTCCTGGCGGAGTACGATGCGCTGCCGGGGCTCGGACACGCCTGCGGTCACAATCTCATCGGCGCCGCGGCCGCGGGCGCGGGCGCGGCGCTGGCGCGCGCCCTCTCGGGATCGCCGGGCGAGATCCTCGTGGTCGGCACGCCCGCGGAAGAGACCATCGGCGGCAAGGTGCTGATGACCGAGAAGGGGGTGTTCCGCGGCGTCGACTGCGCCCTCATGTTTCATCCTTCGACGGAGAACCGCGTCTACACCACCTCGCTCGCCTGCCATTCTCTCCAGGTGACGTTCCATGGACGCTCGTCGCACGCCGTCTCGTCGCCCGAGAAGGGGATCAACGCCCTCGACGCCCTGATCCGTCTGTTCATTGAAGTGCACCGGCTGCGGCACCGCCTGCCGCGCGAGGTGCGCATGCCGGGCGTGATCATCGAGGGCGGGAAACGGGCCAACATCGTTCCGGACCGGGCCGTGGGCCGGTTCACCCTGCGGGCGCGGGACCTGGCCACCCTGGCGCGGGTGGAGGAGCGTTTCCGCGGCGCGGTGAGCGACGCGGCGCGGCTCACGGGCGCCCGCTATTCGATCCAGTCGCTCGACCACCCCTACGCGGAGATGATCACCAACCGGGTGCTGGCCGACCTCTTCAAGAGGGAGCTGCGGAGGCTGGGCCGGAGGACCGTCGATGCCCCGCGCAAGAAGATGGGCTCGCTCGACATGGGCAACGTCAGCCAGGTCGTGCCCTCGATCCATCCCTACGTCGCCATCGCGCCGCGCTCGGTCCCGCTGCACTCGCGCGGTTTCGCGCGGCTCGCGGGCGGACCACGCGGCCGCTCCGGTCTGCGCGTGGCGATGCGGGCCCTGGCGAGGGTCGGATTCGTGGTGATGGCGGATCACGACACGCTGCGGCGGGCCCGGCACGAGTTCCAGATCTTCCTCCGGAGCGTCCGGCGGAGGAAGCGTTGAAGCCGCTCCTGCCGCCGCCCCTGCAACCGGGCGACCGGATCGGTGTCGCCGCTCCGGGCGGGCCGATCCGGGCGGAGGCGCTCGGGCGCGGCCTGTCCTACCTCGAGGCGCGCGGATTCCTGCCGGTCCTCGGGAGGAACCTGCATCGGCGCAAGGCCTACCTGGCTGGGACCGATCGCGAGAGACTCGAGGATCTCGCCGCCTTCGTGGAGGACCCGACGATCAGGGGCATCTGGTGCGCGCGCGGCGGGTACGGCAGCGCCCGCCTCGTCGCCGGGCTGGATCTGGATCCCCTGCGGCGGCACCCGAAGGCGTTGATCGGATACAGCGACATCACGATCCTGCACGCGGCGGTCCTGAGAACGGCGCGACTGGCCACCTGGCACGGGCCTTTGGTCTCCGAGCTGGGAGACCCCGCCCTGTTCGACGAGGCGTTTCTCTGGAAGGCCCTGTCGGGGGGCGGGAGCGACCTGTCCTGGCCGCTCCCGGCATCGTCGATCCACGCGGGCGGCGACGGGGAGGGGACTCTCGTCGGAGGCTGCCTGTCGCTCCTGGTCGGCCTGGTGGGGACGCCCTACGAGCCGCCGCTGGACGGCGCGATCCTGTTCTGGGAGGAGGTCCACGAGGAGCCGTACCGGATCGATCGGATGCTAGGCCACCTCCGGCTGTCCGGACGGTTGAAGAACCTGCGCGGGATGGTGGTCGGCCGCCTGGTCGATTGCGCGGCCCAGGATCCTGAAAACGACATGCCGCTGCGCGACATCCTGGACAGGCACCTCGAGGGCACGCGATTCCCGGTGGTCATCGACTTCCCGGCGGGTCACTGCGCCGGTAAGACCACGCTACCCCTCGGACGAACAGTGAGGCTCGATACCGCGTCACTCCGTCTCGCCGTCAGCGGACCGTGAAGAAGACATCGCGGTCCAGCTCCTTCCCGCCGATCTTGTCCAGGAGCTTCATCTCCATCTTGAAGTCGACCGGCAGCGGCTGGTTCGGCGCCAGGAGATCCTTCAGGTCGATCGAATAGAGATCGACCTGGCCGGCGAGCGGGCGGACCACCGGCGGCCGGTAGCGCTTCCAGCCGGCTCCGTCCTTCAGGAAGAACGTGACGATCGATTCCAGGCTGGGGTGGCCGGCGGCCGGATCGCTCGCGGGGTTATAGACCTGGTAGTAGAAGGTCACCGCTTCGTTCTTCGTCAGGACGGCTGAGGCGCGGGGCACGAGACGGAACGACCCCAGGACGTAGGGTCCTGCGTGCGACTTCTCGTCGGGGTCCTGGCCGGGATCGAGGTGCTTGAATCCGGCGAGCAGCGCCACGCTGCTCATGCGCAGGTCCTTCTCTCGGAAATCCGGCACGTCGATCGTCTTGACCAGCGTTCCCATCTGCCCGGGGACGACCTTGTCCTCGACCACGACGGCGAGCCGGTAGCTGCCCGGCGCCAGATTGTGACGCGCCTGGTAGACGAAGGACGCCGGCGGCGCCTCGCCGGGGGACGACGGGACGAAGGGGAGGTCGCCGGTGAGGTTGACCGGCTTTCCCTCGCCCGCCGGCTCGATGCGTGCGAACGGGTGCAGGGCTGCGTCGCCGCTCCCGTGGGCCGCCTCGCGCGGGGTCTCGATGGTGATGACGCTCAGCGTCGTGCCGTCCGCGGCGGCGTACGAGTCGATGCCGATCTGGAACGGCACGTCGGTCCGGCCGCCCCCCTTGGCGAGGAGATCCTGGAGGATCGGGATCTGCCGCTTGCTCTCGGGCGTCAGGTCCTCCTCCGGCTTCCGGGTCGTCGCGGTCGGGACGTCCGGCAGGGCCTCCGCCGTCTGCGCCGCGGGGATTTTCCAGCCGATACCGCGCGTCTCGGGGTGGGTCGCGACATACTCCTCGAGCTTCTTGCGGTCCAGGAGGAGCGGCGCCGCCCCGCCGCCCGCGAACATCAGATCGAGGTGCGCCTTGATCCCGGTGACTTCGTTCGGGTCGTAGGTCCAGATGTTCCGACCGCGCGTGTCCTTGTCCGCCTTGGTGGGGGATCCCAGCAGGAGGTAGGTGCGTCCCATGTCCGTGAGGCAGCCCGGGCCGGTGATCGATTTGAATCTCTTGTCCGCCTCCTCGACCTTTTTCCAGAAAACCGCCTGATATTCGTTTTCCGGCGTCCCCGGCGTGGGATCGCGCTTGTCCCAGAACGCCTTCACGAAGGCGGCGCGCTCATCGTCGGTGCGCAGCTTCTTCCACTCCTTCTCCTCGTCCTCGGTCATGATCCACTTCACCGGGCCCTTCGCCCAGTCCTTCCCCGGCGTCTTGTAGTCGGGGGGGCCGGCGGCAAGCACAAGGACGGCGGCGAGCAGCAGGAACAGGGTCTCGAAACGGCGGAAGATCGTCATCATCACCTCGTGAGTGTCTCGATCCTGCTTCCCGGGAGGTGCGAGATTATACCGGCCGTCTTCGGGGCGGTCAAACGGTCCGGGGTCCGGAGCGGAGGGCGGCTATAATGCGCCGGGTGCGGGTGGCCGGACGTGCGTAACCTCAAGATCGTCGTGTCGTACGTCGGCACGCGCTTCGCCGGCTGGCAGGTCCAGCCGGGATGTCCGACGGTGCAGGGGATCCTCGAGGAGCGCATCGGCCGGATGCTGCAGGAGCCTGTGCGAATAGCCGGGGCGGGCCGCACCGACGCCGGCGTGCACGCCCGCGGCCAGGTAGGCAATTTCGTGACCGGCGGGCGCATCCCGGTGGAGGGACTGCGGCGCGGATTGAACGCCCGGCTCCCCGTGGACATCGCCGTGATTCGCGTCGAGGAAGTGCCGGAGTCCTTCCACGCGCGGGCCGACGCGCGCGGCAAGGAGTATCTCTACCGGGTCTCGCGGGCGGAGGTCGTGTCTCCCTTCGACGCCCCCTTCGTCGCGCACGTGCGGGGGCGGCTCGATGTCGAGGCGATGCGCAGGGCCGCCGCGCACTTCGTGGGGACGCACGACTTCACCTCGTTCTGTCCCGCGAAATCCGAGATCGAGGACAAGGTCCGCACCCTGACGCTGTCGGAAGTCACGGAGCACGGTCCGGAAGTGCATTACCGCGTCGTGGGAAACGGGTTCCTGCGTCACATGGTGCGCACCCTCGCCGGCACCCTGCTCCTCGCCGGACGGGGACAGCTGGACGCAGGCGCCGTTCCACAGATCCTTGCGGCCAGGGACCGCGGGCGCGCGGGGCCGGTCGCCCCGGCGCGCGGACTCTGCCTCGAGAGGGTCCTCTACGAGGAGAGAACGTGAGCCGGCGGCATTCCTTGCTCCCTCAGTCGAGCGTGTGTTACGATTCGAGCGCACTCCGCGTGGGAGCGACGACCCCCTCCATGTCCCATCCGGCACGAGACTTGGCAGGACTCATCACGAAAGGATCGCCCGAGGAGCAGCTCCTCGCGCAGATCGATTTCGCGCGTCTGCCGCGTCACATCGCCATCATCATGGACGGGAACGGGCGATGGGCCCGGATGCGGAGCCTGCCGCGCGTCGCCGGCCACCGGGCCGGCATCGCGGCCGTGCGCGACGTGGTCGAGACCTCGGCGCGCCTGGGCTGCCAGGTGCTGACGCTCTACGCGTTCTCCGTCGAGAACTGGAAGCGGCCGCGGCGCGAGATCGACACGTTGATGGGTCTCCTGCGCGAATATCTGAAGAAGGAAATCGACACGTTGCAGAGCAACAACATCGCCTTCAACGTCATCGGGCGGATGGACGAGCTCGGCCCGGCGATCCAGAAGGAGCTCCAGGAAGGGATGCTGGCGACGCGGGAGAACACGGGGCTGCTGTTCAACATCGCCCTGTCCTACGGCGGCAGGGCCGAAATCGTGGATGCGGTCAACCGGATCCTGGCCGACCGCCGCGTGGCCGGCGCCCCGGCAGCGGCGGTCGACGAGGCCGCGTTCTCGCGCTACCTTTATACCGCCGGCCAGCCCGACCCGGACCTCCTCATCCGCACTTCGGGAGAGCTGCGCATCAGCAACTTCCTGCTGTGGCAGATCGCCTACGCCGAGATCTGGGTGACCGAGACCCTGTGGCCCGACTTCCGCAAGCGAGAGCTTCTGCAGGCCATCGTGGACTATCAGAAGCGCGAGCGGCGCTACGGCCGGGTCGTGGGCGCCGAGCCCGAGGCGATCAGCCTGTCGCCCGGCAAGGCCGGCGTCTGAGCCGGCCCGAGTGAAAGCCGCCCCGGATCCCCGATGAAACGCGTCCTCTCCGCCGCCGTCTTTCTTCCTGTGTTCTGGGTCATCGTGAAGTTCCGCCCGGAGACGTACGAGATCCTGGTCGCCGTGGCGGCGCTCCTCGCCTTGCGCGAGCTGTTCCGTCTCGCCTCGGCGAGCGGCCAGCGCTGCCATCGTCTCCTCGGGACGCTCGTGACCCTCCTGGTGATCGCATCGTTCGCATTCACCGGGTTCGATATCCGCTACGCCCTGGCCTTCGCGCTGATCGTCCTGCCGATCGCCTCTCTCTGGCGCGGCGGGGAGTGGGGACCGGCGCTCGCCGATATCGGCACCACGCTCTTCATCGCGCTGTTCACCGGCGTGCTGTTCGGCTACCTGATTGACCTGAGAACCGTCCACGATCCGCCCAAGGGGGACGAGGCCGGCTCCGACCTGGTCCTGCTGCTGTTCTTCGTGGTGTGGACCAGCGACACAGCCGCCTACTACATCGGAACGACCTTCGGCCGCCGACCTCTGGCGCCTCGGGTCAGTCCCAAGAAGACGGTGGAAGGAGCTGTGGGCGGCGTGATGGGAGCGCTCCTCGCGGCCTTCGTGGCCAGCGTCTGGTTCTACAGGCGACTGAGCGTCCTGGACTGCGTCGTGCTGGGCCTGGCGCTCGGGACCATCGGGCTTCTGGGGGACCTCGTCGAATCCATGCTCAAGCGCGGGGCGGGGATGAAGGACAGCGCCTCGCTCGTCCCCGGCCATGGGGGAATCCTGGATCGTGTCGATTCCCTCCTGTACGCCGGTCCGGTCCTCTACTACTATTACCTCTTTGCGATGAGGGCACACTGATGGCCGGGAACGCGCGCCGCGCGGTGGCCGTGCTGGGGTCGACCGGCTCGGTCGGGGTGCAGACGCTCGACCTGATCTCCTCCCTCCCGGAGCGCTTCGAGGTCGTCGCGCTCGCGGCCGGCCGTAACGCCGGGCTGCTCGCCCGGCAGATCGAGACGCACCGTCCGCGCCTGGCGGCGATCGCCGACGCCGGGAGCGCCGGGTTGCTCGAGGACGCGGCACGGCAGGCGCGCTGCGAGATCCTGACGGGGCAGGAGGGCCTGCTTGCGGCCGCGGTCTTCCCGGCGGCCGACATCGTCGTGGCTGCCGTGGTGGGGGCCGCCGGCCTGCCGGCGACGCACGCGGCGCTCAAGGCCGGCAAGACGGTGGCGCTGGCCAACAAGGAGAGCCTGGTGATGGCCGGGGAGCTCCTGCAGGCGGTCGCCCGCGAGACGGGCGCCGTGCTCCTCCCCGTGGACAGCGAGCACTCGGCGGTGCACCAGTGCCTGCGCGGCGCGCGCCCGGAGGACGTGGCACGGGTGGTCCTGACGGCCTCCGGAGGTCCGTTTCGCACCACCCCCCTGGAGGACCTGCCGCGCGTGACCCCCGAGCAGGCGCTGCGTCATCCGGTGTGGGCCATGGGGAAGAAGATCAGCATCGACAGCGCCACGCTCATGAACAAGGGGCTCGAGGTGATCGAGGCGCGCTGGCTGTTCGACCTCGCGGCCGAGAGGGTCGGGGTCGTGCTCCACCCGCAGGGCCTGGTGCACTCGCTGGTCGAGATGGTGGACGGCTCCGTCCTCTGCCAGGTCGGTCTGCCCGACATGCGGGGGCCGATCCAGTACGCGCTCGGCTACCCGGAGCGCTTCCAGGGACCGGTGAAGGCGCCCGACCTGGCGGAGCGTCCTCCGCTGGAATTCTTTCCGGTCGACGGGCGGCGATTCCCGAGTCTCGATCTCGCCTACGGCGCCTTGCGCGCCGGCGGGACGGCTCCGTCCGTCCTGAACGCCGCCAACGAAATCGCGGTCCAGAATTTCCTGTCCGGCCGGCTGTCGTTCCCGGGCATTTCGCGGCTGGTCGGAGAGGTCCTCGAGCGTCATCGCCCGTCGCCCGTCACTTCGCTCTCGACCGTTCTTCAAGCCGACGCCTGGGCGCGAGGCGTCGCCGAGGAAATCCTTTTGCGGGGAGGTGCGCGTTGAGCTTCATCTTTGAGCACATCAGCTGGATCTGGCAGTTCGCGCTGCCGTTCGTGGTCGTCCTGGGGGTCGTGGTCCTGTTCCACGAGTTCGGGCACTACGTCGTCGCCAAGTGGCTCGGCGTCACGGTGGAGGTCTTTTCGATCGGGTTCGGTCCGCGCATCTTCGGCTGGACCCGCGGCGGGACCGACTACCGCGTGTCCTGGGTGCCGCTGGGCGGCTATGTGAAGCTGAAGGGGGAGACCCCCGACGAGAGCGGCGGGCCGCACGATCCCGGCGACCTCATGTCCCGCTCGCGCTTTCAGCGGTTTCTCGTGTTCGTCATGGGCGCGGTGTTCAACCTGATCACGGCTTACGTCCTGACGGTGGCGATTCTCCTGATGGGCATCCAGGAGCCGATCTATCCGTACCAGCCCCCGCTGGTCGGCGAGGTCGATCCGGACTCCCCGGCGGTCCAGGCCGGCATTCAGCCGGGCGACCGGATCCTCAGTTTCGGGGGGCAGTCCGTGGCGACCTGGAAGGATCTCGAGTGGGCCATCCTCCTGAGCCCCGGACAGACCAAGGAGGTCGTGCTCGAACGCGCGGGCCAGAGGCTGACGGTGCAGCTGACGATCAAGGCCGACACGCGCAACAGCATCGGCATCCCTCCGATAGCCCCCGCCACGGATGTCCTGGTCAGCGAGCCCCAGCCCGGACGACCGGCCGAGAAGGCCGATCTGCGCAACGGCGACCGGATCGTTTCGATCGACGGTGAGCCGATGACGACCATTTCGAAGGTGATCAAGACCATCCAGGGCTCCCCCGGCAAGCCGCTCCATTTCGTCATCGAGCGCGGCGGCCAGAGGATCGAGAAGGTCATCACCCCGGTGCGCGACAACGGCAAGGGGGTCATCGGGTTCCTCCCGTCGGTCCCCACGATTACCCGGACGTATGGCCTGTTCGACGCCCTGGGCGGCGCGCTGCGCCGGAACCTCGACGGCGCCTCGCTGATGTTCCTGACGCTCAAGAAGCTGTTCCTGGGAGAGCTGTCGCTGCGCTCCTTCTCGGGGCCGATCGGCCTCTATCTCGCGTCCGGCGTGTCCGCCCAGGAGGGTCTGACCCATTTCCTCGAATTCATCGCGTTCGTGAGCCTGCAGCTCGGGATCATCAATCTGTTCCCGATCCCTCCCCTGGACGGCGGACACGTGTTCACGCTTCTGATCGAGGGGACGATCAGGCGCGACCTCTCGGTCCAGCTCAAGGAGCGCGTCATGCAGGCCGGGCTCGTTCTCCTCCTCCTGTTCATGGCCACCGTCATCTACCTCGACATCAGCAAGCTGTTCCCGCGCTGAAGGAGACGGACTCCGTGCCCGCCGCGAAACGGGACCACACGATCCTCTTCACACCCGGCCCCACCGAGGTCTCGCCCGAGATCCTGCGCGAGATGGCCCGCCCGGTCATCGGTCACCGCGGCGCCCTGATGCAGGAGATGATCCGCGACCTGCTCCCTCGCCTGCGGACGGTGTTCGGGACGCGCGCCCACGACGTCTTCCTGACCGCCTGCTCGGCGACCGGGCTGTGGGAGGCGGCCCTGCGGAACTGCGTGGCGCGCCGCGTTCTCGTTCCCGTGTGCGGGGCGTTCTCGGAACGCTTCTACGAGGTGGCCCTGGCCTGCGGACTCGACGCCGACCCGCTGCACGTCGAGCCGGGCAGGGCGATCCCGGCGCAGGCCGTCGCCGACCACCTCGCCACCGGGCGCTATGACGCCCTGGCGCTGGTCCACAACGAGACCGCGACCGGCGTGGTGAATCCGCTGCCGGACATCGCCGAGGCGGTGCGCCGTCAGGCGGACGTGCTCCTGCTGGTGGATGCGGTGTCTTCCCTCGGGGGCATGCCGGTGGACGTGGACAGGAACGGCATCGACGTCTGCCTGGCCTCGGTGCAGAAATGTCTGGCCCTGCCGCCGGGGTTCTCCGTCTGCGCCGTGTCGCCCCGGGCGCTGGAGCGCTCGGCCCGGCGCTCGGGGAAGGGGTACTACTTCGATTTCCTGCGGCTGAAGAGCTGCTTCGACAAGGGCACGCCGATGGCCACGCCCTCCGTGAGCCACATGTTCGCCCTGCGCGCGCAGATGAAGCGCATCGAAGCGGAGGGCCTGGAGGCGCGCTACCAGCGCCACCGCGCCATGGCCGACACGACGCGAGCCTGGGCGGCGAGGCGCTTCGGTCTGTTCGCCGAGGAGAAGGCGCGCTCCAACACCATCACCTGCGTGGCCAACACCCGGAGGATGGACCTGGCGCGGTTCGTCGCGGCCCTGGCCGCGCGCGGCTTCGGTATCGGCAACGGCTACGGGAAGCTCAAGGAGCTGACCTTCCGCATCGGACACATGGGGGACCACACCGTCGCGGGGATCGAGGAGCTGCAGGCCGCGATGGACGACGTCCTCAAGGAGGTCGCGGCGTGAAAGTCCTGATAGCCGACACCATCCTGCCGGTGTGCTCGGAGGTCCTGAAGCGGGCGGGGATCGAGGCCGATCATCGCCCGGGGATCACCGGAAGCGACCTGCTGGCGGCGGTCGCCGATGTCGAGGGGATCGTGGTGCGCTCCGACACCCGCATCACCGAGGAGGTGATGCGCAGGGCCCCCAGGCTGCGCGTCGTCGGCCGGGCGGGCGCGGGGGTGGACAACATCGACGTCGCGGCCGCCACCAAGCGCGGCATCGTCGTGATGAACGCGCCGGGCGAGAACACCATCTCGGCGGCCGAGCACACGCTGTCGCTCATGCTCGCCCTGGCGCGGCAGATCCCGCTGGCGGACCGCTCCATGAAGGCCGGACGCTGGGACCGCGGCCGGATCCTGGGTGTGGAGCTGTCCGGCAAGACCCTCGGTGTCCTCGGTCTCGGAAAGGTCGGCCGCGAGGTGGCGGCGCGGGCGCGCGCCTTCGGCATGGAGGTGATCGGATTCGACCCGGTCCTGTCGGAGGAGGTGGCCGCGCGCCTCGGGGTGGCCCTGGTCCCGATCGAGACGGTCTACGAGCGCTCGGACTTCATCACGCTGCACCTGCCGCTGACGGACGGGACGCGGCATCTCATCGGCAGGGAGGAGCTGGCGCGCTGCCGGAAGGGCCTGCGCATCCTGAACGTCGCGCGCGGCGGGATCATCGACGAGGCGGCCCTCTGCGGGGCCCTGCGGGACGGTCACGTGGCGGGAGCCGCCCTCGACGTCTTCGAGAACGAGCCGCCCACCGGCAGCCCGCTGCTGTCGTTCGACTCGGTGATCCTGACGCCCCACCTGGGCGCGTCCACGCAGGAGGCGCAGGAGAAGGTCGCGGTGCGTATCGCCGAGCAGATCGCGGCCTACCTGAAGGACAATCTCGTGACCAACGCCGTCAACATGGAGGGGATCGATCCCCGCCTGCTGCCGGCGCTGCAGCCGTACCGCGACCTCTGCGAGCGGCTCGGGAAGCTTCTGTCGTCCCTGGCGCGCGGGCCGGTCGGCGAGGTGGCCCTGGAGTACTCGGGGAGCGTGCAGGACTATCCCATGCGCCCGCTGACCGCGTCGTTCCTCAAGGGCTTCCTGCAGTCCAAGCTCTCGGACCCGGTCAACGTGGTCAACGCCCAGATCCTCGCGAGGGAGGCGGGGATCAGGGTCCTGGAGGTCCGCGCCGCCGAGCCGCAGGACTTCACGGCGCTGATCACCGCCACCCTGCGCGGCCGCGACGGCGAGCGCTCGGCGGCGGGAGCCCTGTTCGGCAAGCGCGAGCCGCGCCTGGTCCGCCTCGACGAGTTCCACCTCGACGCCCTTCCCAAGGGGGACATGCTGATCGTCAGCAACGACGACCGTCCGGGCATGGTCGGTCGCATCGGCTCGGCGATCGGCGCCGCGTCCGTGAACATCGCCTACCTCTCCCTCGGCCGCGATCGCTCCGGCGGCCGGGCCATCGCCGTGTTCAACCTCGACTCGTCCGTCCCCGACGACCTGCTGCGGGACATCGCGGCGATCGGCGGCGTTCTCTGGGCGGAGCGCGTCACCCTCTAGAGCTCGAAGAGCGCACCGATCCCCGCCAGAAGAGCCCGGGCGTCCCCCGGAAATCATTCCCTCGCCGTCGACGTCGCAAGCGCGTCGATGAGCCCGGAGGGTCGGCGTCTCGAACTGTCCGATGGAGGACAGGCCGACTCGGGCCGCGGCCGCGGGAGGACAGGCGCGGGACGATGACGCTCGCTGGCGGCGAGGTCCTGGCGCCGCCCGGACCGGCCCGAAAGTCGCGGCGGAGAAGGCGTGCAGAGGGGCGGGGAGCGGGGAGAGCGGCGGGGCGCGCGGCCTGGCACACCGCGTGCACCTGCATCTGTGCGTGACGTCAGATCGCGCGTGGAGCGGAATCATGAGCTTGGGGGAGACATGGGATGAGTCACAACAACCGATCGGCTCTCCATCCCGGAGATTCATCCCATTCCACGACGCGGGTGGGGGATCCGATGATCCCCCCTCCCCCAAGATTTTTCCTTCACCCAAGGAGGTTCCATGAGACGGCAGAGTCTCCTGTTCGTGGGAGCGGTCCTGGTGTTCGCGCTTGCGGTCCTGGCCTTCGCGCCCGGCACCGCCCGGGGAGCGGCCCCGCCGGCCGCGGCCCCCGGAGAGAAGGTGAACATCAACACGGCCGGCGTGGACGAGCTGGTGGCGCTCCCGGGGATCGGGCGGGCCTACGCGGAGAGGATCGTCGAATACCGCCAGAAGAACGGCCCGTTCAAGAAGGTCGAGGACATCCTGAACGTCCGCGGGATCGGCGAGAAGACCTTCGAGCGGATCCGGGACAGGCTGACCATCGGCAAGAGCTGAGGACGCGCCTGCGGGGCGAGGGCGGCTTCTCCCTGCCGGAGACCGTTCTCGCCCTCTTCCTTCTCGGTCTTCTTGCCGCGGCGGCGACGCCGGCGCTGTTCGCCGCCCTGTCGCGCGGACGGGTGACGGCGGCGGCGCGCGAGCTCGGGCAGGAGATGGCCCGCCTCCGTTCGGAGGCGATCGCCTCGCGGCGCGACGTGGCGATGCGCCTCACCTGGTCGGGAGGCCGCTACGTCTACGCGTTCTATGCCGACGGGGACGGCGACGGCGTCCGCTCGGACGACATCGCCTCGGGCCGTGATACGGTCCTCGGCGCCGGTCGCGACCTCCCGTCACGTTACGAGGGGATCGATTTCAGCCTGCCGGATGTGTCGATCCCGGAGACTCCCCCCGGTTCCGGCGTCCTGATGCCCGGGGGCGATCCCGTGCGCTTCGGCCGCTCCGACATCATCACGTTCACGCCTCGGGGCACGTCCAGCAGCGGCACCCTGTACGTCAGCGACGGCGACGGAACCGTGGCCGCGGTCGTCCTGTACGGCGGCACCGGCCGTATCCGGATCTGGCGCTTCGACAGGGATCGCTGGCTCTGGAGCCGGTAGGAGCCTCGGACAGGCTCCTAGCGCGCGCCGGAGAGCGACGGGAGGAAGGTCAGGAGGTCCGAGAAGCGATGCAGCAGGCGGTCGGGACGCGCCTCGAGAAGCGCGTCGCGCGTCGCCGATCCGGTGGGAACCGCGAAGACCGCCACGCCGGCCCGCCGGCCGACCTCCACGTCCAGCGGCATGTCCCCGACGTACACGACCTCCTCGGGGGAGAGACCGATGCGCATGATGATGATCTCGAGCATCTCGGGGTCGGGCTTCGGCCGCTCCACGTCGTTCGGTCCCAGGACCTCGGCGAACAGATGATCGAACTCGAGGGCCCTCATGATGTCGCGCGCGAAGTAGGACGGCTTGTTGCTGGCGATGGCCATCTGATAACCGCGGCCGTCCAGCGCGTCGAGGGTCTGCTTGACCTGGGGCAGGATGGTGGTCTTGCGCTCGCACAGGCTGGCGTAGGACTGCCGGAACAGCTTCACCCCCTCCACGACGCGCCCGGGACCTATGGCCTCCGCGATCAGGTGCTCGAGACCGTGACCGACCATGGGTCGGACTTCCTCGACCGTGTAGTTAGGGAGTGAGAACGACGACCGGACGTGATTCAGGCTCTCGGCAATCGCCTCGTACGAATCGATGAGCGTGCCGTCGAAGTCGAAGATTATGCCGCGAATCAACTGCAGGTTCCCCAAGTAGGGCCCATCCTAGCATCCCATCCGGCGCCGGATCAAGCCGGACCTCGTTCCGGCAAATGGAGGTCTCTCAAAGACTTTCCGCGACTCGCATGCTAGAATCCCGACGTCGCGCCCGCCACCGTGCCCGGAGTCTCCATGGACTGGAGTCTAACCCTCCTTCGAATCGCCCTGGCGTTCTACTGCCTCGGATTCATCAATTCATTCCTGCCGATCCTGGGGCGTGTCAGGACCCAGCGCTTCACGCCCTGGCTCGCCGGCGCCGGCTGGGTCGCGCACACGCTGGCCCTCGTGGCGCTGGGGGCCGCGCTCAAGCGCTGTCCGCTCGGCACGGTTCCGGAGGTGCTGTCGGCGCTTGCGTGGAGCACCGTCCTGGTCTATCTCGTCGTCTTCTGGCGTCACCGGATCGAGGTCCTGCACGTGGTCATCCTGCCCCTGGTCCTGGTGCTGCTGTTCGTCTCGGACCTCCTGCCGCAGGACGTGATCCCCTTGACCGCGACGCTCAGACCGTCGCTCCGGCGCCTCCACGTCACCGTGATCATCTTCGCGATGGCCGCGCTGTCGATCACGTTCGCCGCGAGCGTGGCGTACGTCCTCCTCGACCGGGCACTCAAGAGCAAACGCCCCGGGCGTTTTTTCGTCAAGCTGCCCTCGCTCGAGAGCTGCGACAAGGTGGGCCAGGTCTCTCTCCTCTGGGCCTTTCCTCTGATGACGCTGGGTATCGTGACAGGCGCCATGTACAGCGCCAGCATCAAGCGCACCTACTGGGCCTGGCAGCCGCAGGAGACGCTCGCGGTCATCGCGTGGGTCATCCTGGCCGTCGTCGTGGTGGCGCGGCTGGGATGGGGCTGGAGAGGGCGCAACGCCGCCCTTCTCACCATGGTTGCGTTCAGCGTCGTGCTGGTGCGCATCCTGGGATTTTACTGAGCCATGCCCATCGTCTACGGAATGAACCACGCGAGCGCCCCTCTACCGGTGCGCGAGAAAGTGGCGTTCCCGGAGCAGGAGCTGAAGAACGCCGTGGCCCGCCTCAGGCAGGCGGACGGTGTGGAAGAGGCGTTCATCCTCTCCACCTGCAACCGCACCGAGATCATCGTCCACATGCGGCACGGCACCGGCGCGGGCGCTCTCTCGGGATTCCTGGCGCGCGAGCGCCCGGTGAGCGGGGAGGAGCTCGAAAGACACTGCTATCTCTACAGAGAGCGGGAGGCGGTGCGGCACGTGTTCCGGACGGCGGCCTCGCTCGACTCGATGGTGGTCGGGGAGGCGCAGATCCTCGGGCAGGTGAAGGAGGCGTACGCTCTCGCCGGCCAGGTCGGCTCGCTCGGACCGGTCCTCGACGCCCTGCTGCGGCGCGCGTTCACGGTGGCCAAGAGGGTGCGCACTGAGACCGGCATCGCCCGGCACCCGGTGTCGATCGCCTACGCCGCCGTCGGCCTGGCGCGCGATATCTTCGGGGACCTCGAAGAGCGCACCGCGATGATCGTGGGGGCGGGCAAGATGGCCCGCCTGGCCGCCCAGCACCTCGCCGGCAGCGGCGTGCGATCGATCCTGGTGGCGAACCGCTCCTACCAGCGCGCCGACGAGCTGGCACGGCAGCTGGGGGGCCGGGCCGTGCCGTTCGACCGCCTGTTCCAGGAAATGGAGCACGCCGACATCGTGATCGCCTCCACGGCGGCTCCGCATCTGCTGATCCTCCGGGAGCACGCCCAGCAGCTGAGCCGCGCCCGGCGCGGGCGTCCGATCTTCTTCATCGACATCGCCGTCCCGCGCGACGTGGATCCGAAGGTCAACGAGGTGGACAATGTCTACCTGTATGACATCGATGATCTGCAGGGGGTCGTGCAGGCAGGTCTGGACGAGCGTCGGAAGGAGATGACGGTCGCCGAGGCGATCGTCGAGCGTGAGACCGAGGCGTTCCTGGCGTGGATGAAGTCCCTGGAGGTGACCCCCACGATCGTCGACCTGCGCCGGCACCTGCACGGGATCGCCGACCAGGAGGTGGAGCGCTTCCGGGGCAAGGTGTCCGGACTGACCCCCGGGCAGGAGGAGGCGGTCCGGCAGATGGCGGCCTCCCTCGTCAACAAGCTCCTGCACGCCCCGACCCTGGCGCTGAAGCGCCTCGCCACGCAGAACGGAGCGGGGAAGGGCGTGATGCTGATCCGCGAGATCTTCGGGATCGACCGTCCTGAGGAGGCGCCGACGGAAGACACGCCCCGGGAAGAGGAATCCCCCGAGGGGACCACCGGGGCTCCCACCCGCCGGGAGACCCGGTGACCCGCGCGTGAGGACCCTCGTGATCGGCAGCCGCGGTAGCCGCCTGGCGCTGTGGCAGGCGGAGTGGCTGAGGCTCCGGCTCCTCGAGGCAGGACGGAACTCGCGGGTCGAGATCATCCGGACCTCCGGGGACCGATTCCCGGATCGTTCGCTCGCGTCGATGGGCGGGAAGGGTGTCTTCGTCAAGGAGATCGAGGAGGCGTTGCTCGCGGGGAACGTCGATGTCTCGGTGCACAGCCTCAAGGACCTGCCGACCTCACAGCCCGACGGCCTGACGATCGCCTGCGTGCCGGAGCGCGAGGACCCGCGCGACATCCTGCTTGCCCCCGGCGCCCCGGGCCCCGCGGGGCTCAGGCCGGGAGCGGTCGTCGGCACGGGGAGTCCGAGACGCTCCTGCCAGATGCGGGCCCTGCGTCCCGACGTCGTGATCAAGGACCTGCGCGGCAACCTCGACACCCGGCTCAGGAGACTGCGGACAGGAGACTACGACGCCATCCTGCTCGCCAGCGCAGGTGTGCGCCGTCTGGCACTCGAAGTCGAGGGAACCGTGCTCGACTACGATCAGATGATCCCCGCCGTCGGGCAAGGGGCCCTGGCGATCGAGATCCGCACCGACGACCGCGGTCTGGCGGAGATCCTGCGTCCCTACGATCACGCCCCGACGGCGATCGCGGTGGCGGCGGAGCGCGCCCTGCTGCGCGGGCTGGGGGGAGGATGCCAGGCCCCCATCGCCGCCTTCGGCGAGGTCGCCGGAGAGCGGCTCTCCCTGCGGGCTCTCGTCGCCGGTCCCGGCGGCGAGCCGCTCCTGAAGGAACGTCGCGAAGGGGATGCGCGGGACGCCGAGGCGATCGGGCTCGACGCGGCCCGGGTCCTTCTGGCGCGCGGGGCTTCCGCGCTGGTCCAGGGGACGTCCGCGCCCCTGCCCGACGCGCCGTGAGCGGTCGCCGGCACCGGCCGGGCACGGTCCACCTGGTCGGCGCCGGACCGGGCGATCCGGGTCTGATCACGAGACGAGGGCAGGACCTTCTGTCGCGGGCCGACGTGGTCGTGGCCGACGCTCTCGCGTCCCCCGAGCTCCTGGACCTGGCTCCCAAGTCGGCGGAACGGATCAACGCCGGCAAGCGCGGCGGCAGACAGAGCGTCCGTCAGGAGACCGTCAACCGCCTGCTGATCGACCGGGCGCGTCGCGGCCTGCTCGTCGTGCGTCTCAAGGGGGGGGACCCGAGCCTGTTCGGGCGGGGCGGAGAGGAGGCCGAGGCCCTCCGGCGCGCCCGGATCCCTTTCACCGTGGTCCCCGGCGTCACCGCGGCCCTCGGCGCCGCGGCCTGGGCCGGGATTCCGCTCACCGACAGGCGGCACGCCTCGACCGTGGTCTTCGCCACGGGGCATCCCGGCCCGGCCCGAAGCACCGGCGGACCGGACTGGGAGCTCCTGGCGCGCGCCGACACCCTGGTTCTCTACATGGGAGTGCGGCGGCTCGCGGGGCTCGTCGGGCGGCTCCTGCGCGCCGGCATGAGCCCGGCGACGAGCGTGGCGCTCGTCCGCTGCGCGACGCTCCCGGAACAGGAGGTCGTCTCGGGCAGGCTCGGCGACATCGTGGCGCGTGCCCGCGCCGCCGGCGTGCGGCCGCCGGCCCTCCTGATCGCGGGGCGCGTCGTGCGTCTGCGCCGTGGCCTCGACTGGGTCTCCCGCCTGCCGCTCCACGGCCGCACGATCGTCGTGACGCGACCGCGCGAACAGGCGGGTCCGTTCGTCGAGGATCTCCGCGCGCGCGGGGCGCGCGTCCTTCTGGCCCCCTCCATCGAGCTCCGACCGCCGCGGAACAGGGCCCCGCTCGATCGCGCGATGCGGAGACTGACCTCGTACGACTCCATCATCTTCACGAGCGTGAACGGCGTGACGCCCTTCTTCGCGCGGCTTCTCGAGATGAGGCGGGACGTCCGCGATCTCAAAGGGATCACCGTGCTGGCGATCGGTCCGGCGACCGCCGCGGCCGTAGAGGCGCGCGGCCTGCGGGTCGAGGCGCTCCCGGAGGACTACCGCGCCGAGGGCCTGGTCTCCTTGATGAGGAAGCGCCCCCTGCGGGGGGCACGCGTCCTGGTGCCGCGCGCGGCGGTGGCGCGCGACCTCCTGATCACGGAGCTGCGGCGGAGAGGAGCGGTGGTCGACGTCGTGCCGGTGTACCGCACGGTCCCGACGCGCGCCGGTGCGGAGCAGGTGCGTGCCGCGCTGCGGCAAGGGCGGCTGGACCTGATCACCTTCACATCGTCCTCCGCGGTCGCCTCGTTCGCGCGCCTGTTCCGCGGCAGGATCGAGGCGCGTCTGATCCGCAGAGTCCCGGTGGCGGCCATCGGCCCGATCACGGCGGCCACCGCGCGGCGCGAGCGGTTCAGGGTGGCGGTCGTTCCGCGCGTCTCCACCGTCCCCGACCTGTCCAGGGCGGTGCTGCGTTACTTCAAAAATTCCCCTTCTGGAACTCCTCGAGCGTCGTGACGCCCTGTCCGACCATGGACAGGCAGCCGGCGCGCAGCGGGCTCATGCCGGCCCGGCGCGCCTCGCGCTCGATCTCGCCGGGCGATCCGCCGGCCGCGACGTGGACCGCGATCTCCGGCGTCCCCTGCAGCACCTCGACGAGGGCCAGCCGACCGGCATAGCCCGGGCTCAAGGGTCCGCACGTGTCGCAGCCGGCTCCCTGGGAGGCCTTGAGATCGAGCGCCTCGTCGGGTGTCAGCCCCATCATCTTCAAGATACGGTCGGTGACCGGCGTCGCCTTGAGGCAGGTCGCGCAGATCCGCCGCACCAGACGCTGGTTGACGATCAGCTTCAGCCGCGACGCCAGCAGGGCGGCATCGACCTGGTGCCAGAGGATCGCCGCCGGTGTCTGCGAGGCCCGGCGGGCCTGGATGGCCGCGACGACCAGGCAGGAGCCGGCGGTCTCGAGGGCCAGCTTCGCCATCCCGGGGCCCTGGATTTCCGGGAGGAACACCACCTCGCTGCCGGGGACTCCGGCGAGAGCGGCGGCGCATTTGGCGGCGTCGGCGGGGAACAGGACCTCCTCCTGGCGGATCCCCGGGACGGTGAAGAGCTGGGGCGAGTCGATCGACAGGGCCCGGCGGCGCTCGGAGGCGACGTGCGCCATCAGCGAGTAGCGCGTCGTCTCGAGCCCGTTGTGCGGCGGGGCGCTGAGGACGACAAGTCCCTTCGGCAGCGTCATGGCCTGCCGGATCCGCTCGAGATCCAGGGCGCTCGGCCCGAGGTCTTCGAGGGCCCGCAGGAAGTCGGAGCGCTCGATGATTTTCAGGAGCAGACTCGTGCCCCCCGCCGAATGGAAGCGACGCACGACCACCTCGATCTTGCGCCCGCCCACCTTCACGCTCAGCCGGCCGGCCGCCGGCCGATCGTCGGACGGCAGCGCCGCGACTGTGTTCAGGGCGCGCAGGAGACCCGCCGCGGTGGCCTTCGAGGAGAGCTTGGCCCGGAACAGGTTTCCGTCGATCCGGAAGAACAAAGAGACCGCGGTGCCACGGATCTCGAACTGCACGAGCGACGTTCTCTTCGAGATCGCCTCGGACAGGATCGTCTGCAGGGCCTGCGCATCGTCGCCGGCGACCGGTGCGGGCGCGGCTCGGGCAGGGGAGGGCGCCTTCGCGGACGGTGGGCCGGCCGCCGGGTCGAGCGCCAGAGGATCGACCGCCGGCGACGGAGGGGCGGTGTCCGCCTCCCCCTGCTCGTTGATCTCCTCGACCTCTTCTTCTTCCACAGGCCTCGCCGCCTGGCGTGCCACCGACCTGGCCCGGGAGCTCCCCCTGCCGCCCGCCGCGGCCGGAGTCGTAGCGGGTCGCGTGGCCCTGGGGGAAGGCGCCTCCGGCCGGGAGATCGGTCCCGGCGTCCGACCGGAGCCCTTCCCGGAGGCGTCCGCTCCCGGCGGATCCTCGCCGGCCACGAGTGCTTTGTACTCCTCGGGGAAGAGATCGGCGAGGCGATCGAAAATGTCCTTCTCCGAGGCGTTCATCGGAATGACCCGGCAGTTCGTCAGGCTCTGCACCTGATCGATCGTCTCCACATCGGTCGGGCCCGCCATGGCGAGCGTCAGGATGGCCTTCTCTCCGATCTCCTCCCTGCTGATCGGCAGGATCTTCTTCCGGTAGCACAGCTCGACCGTGATCGCCTTCACGAGCGAGGCGTCCACCAGTCCCTTGGAGAGATCGAGGGTCGTGCCCGGCGCGGGGGGCTGACGCTTCACGACGAGCTCGAGGTTGTCCTTCGAGACGAAGCCCAGGTCCAGGAGGGCATCCTCGAGGCTCGCGCCGCGGTTCTGCTGCCAGCGCAGCGCCGACACGAGCTGATCGGTGCTCAGCAGATTGGACCGGATGAGCGCCTCACCCGAAGACCCGGCCGCCTCCTTCAGGAGATCGCGCTCCTCCTGGAGCTCGCGGGGAGCGTTCCTCCAGAAGGCTTCCTGGTATTCGGCGTCAGCCTGGCAGAAGCAGTGAAAGCAGAACGGACAGAGCTTGGTGGCGCTCCGGGCGCTGCAGGCGCACCAGATTGCCGACACGGCGTCGAACTCGCCGAGGCAGGACCAGCACTGAGTCGGATACTCTCGCGGCACCGACTGCTCCGACGGGCGACCCTGAGCAGCCCCACGAGGGCACGCGAGGGTCGCATTCCGGCGGGGCGAATATAGGGTCCGTGGTGCGTATTTGCAAGAAACGCAAGGACTTGGGAACAAACGTCTTCTTGACTGCCCCCTGTCCCTATGCTACGGTTAGCGTTCTTCTTGAGGTGTCGTCATGCCCCCCGCGGCCGGCCCCCTGAAAGCGACCCCGCTCGCCCCCCTGTTTCGCGAGATGGGAGCCCGCATGGTGGACTTCGCCGGCTGGGAGCTGCCGGTGCAGTTCTCCTCCGTCCTGGAGGAGCACCACGCCGTGCGCACGGCCGCCGGTCTGTTCGACGTTTCCCACATGGGAGAGGTGGAAGTGCGGGGCGGCGCGGCCCTCGATCTGGTCCAGACGGTCACCTGCAACGACGCCGCGCGCCTCGCCCCGGGCCGGGCCCAGTACACCGTCCTGACGACGGAGGCGGGAACATTCGTCGACGACATCATCGTCTACCGGCGGGGCGGGGATGACTTCCTGCTGGTCGTGAACGCCTCGAACACGGAGAAGGATTTCGCCTGGGTCGCCTCGCACGCGCGCGGCCGGGTCGAAGTGATCAACGCCTCGGCACGCTACGCCCAGCTGGCGCTCCAGGGTCCGCGGGCGCAGGACATCCTGCAAACCCAGGCGACGGTTCCCCTCGCTCCGATCCGCCCCTTCCACTTCGTCGAGACCCGGGTGGCCGGTTCGAACTGCCTGGTGGCGCGCACCGGCTACACCGGGGAGGACGGGTTCGAGATCTACGGACCCCCCGAGGCCGCTCCCGATCTCTTTCGCGCTCTCTTGCGTGCGGGTGCGCCGCACGGTCTTCTGCCCTGCGGGCTGGGGGCGCGCGACACCCTTCGCCTGGAAGCGCGCATGCTCCTCTACGGCAACGACGTCGACGAGACCACGACGGCCCTCGAGGCGGGGCTCGAGTCCATCGTCAAGCTGGACAAGGGACCGTTCGTCGGCGCCGAGGCGCTGCGCCGCGAAAAGGAGAGAGGGCCGTCCCGCAGTCTGATGGGGTTCGAGATGATCGACCCGGGAATCCCGCGCCACGGACATCCGATCTCGATCGAGGGTGTCGCGGCGGGCGCGGTGACCTCCGGGACGTTCGGTCCGACCGTGAAGAAGAGCATCGGCCTGGCGTACTTCCCCGCCCGCGCGGCCCGGGCGGGGACACGCTTCCACGTCGGCATCCGCGGCCGCGATGCGCGTGCGGTGATCGTGCCCACGCCGTTCTACAGACGACCGCACTGAGGAGGCTCCTCTTGAGCAAAGGGAACGGCATCTATCCCGACGACCTGAAATATACGAAGGAGCACGAATGGCTGGCGGTGAACGGCTCCGTCGGCACGGTCGGCATCACGCACTACGCCCAGTCCGAGCTCGGCGACATCGTCTACGTCGAGCTGCCGGCGGCCGGGTCACAGGTCGTCGCCGGAGAGGAGTTCGGCACGGTCGAATCGGTCAAGGCGGTGTCGGAGATCTTCGCGCCCGTGTCGGGCGAGGTCCTGCAGGTCAACGCGACGCTCGCCACGAGCCCCGAGACGATCAACAAGGACCCGTACGGCGAAGGGTGGCTCCTCAAGATCAAGCTCGCCGATACGAAGGACCTCGATTCGCTGATGACGCCGGCGGAGTACCGCAAGTACATCGAGGAAGAAGCCAACTGAGATGGGGGACGTCCACCGCTACATTCCGGCCTCCGACGCCGACAGGGAGTCGATGCTCCGGGAAATCGGGGCGAAGAGCATCGACGAGCTCTTTGCCACGATCCCGCCCGCGCTCCGCCTGAAGGAGCCGCTGCCGCTCGCCGCGGCCCTGTCGGAGCAGGAGCTCCTCCAGGAGATGTCCCGGAGGGCGCGCGACAGCCGTCAGCCCGCTCCGGGCGCGCAGTTCCTGGGGGGCGGGGCCTACCGGCACCACAGTCCGGTTCTCGTCGATCACCTGATCTCACGGACCGAGTTCTACTCCTCGTACACCCCGTACCAGCCGGAGATAAGCCAAGGGACGCTGCAGGCGATCTTCGAGTTCCAGACTCTCGTCTGCCAGCTCACCGAGCTCGACATCTCCAACGCGTCGATGTACGACGGGGCGTCGGCACTGGCCGAGGCGATCCTGATGGCCGAGAGGGTGACGCACCGCGGGCGCGTGGCGGTCTCCGACCGGCTGCACCCGGAGTACCTTCAGGTGTGCCGGACCTATCTCGCCAGTCTCGACATCGATCTCGCGCCGTTCGGCTCGCGACCGGACGGCAGCGCCGACCCGGAGGCGGCCCGGCGGGCGCTGCGGGAAGGAAAGGCGGGGGCCGTGGTCGTCCAGCACCCGAACTTCTTCGGCTGCCTGGAGGAGATCGAGACATTTGCGGCGGCGGCGCACGAGGCGGGCGCCCATCTGATCGTCGTCGTCACCGAGCCTGTCGCCCTGGGCCTCCTCAAGGGGCCCGGACGGCAGGGGGCGGACATCGTCGCGGGGGAAGGGCATTCGTTCGGCGTACCGCTGTCGTACGGCGGACCGTATCTCGGTTTCCTGGCGGCGCGGCAGGCCTTCCTGCGCAGCATGCCGGGACGGATCGTCGGGGAGACGCGGGACGTGGACGGGCGGCGCGGTTACGTGCTGACGCTGTCGACACGCGAGCAGCACATCCGGCGTGAGAAGGCGACCTCGAACATCTGCACCAACGAAGGGCTGTGCGCCCTGATCGCCTCGATCTTCATGGCGGTCGCCGGGCGGGCCGGTCTGCGGGATCTGGCGCTGCACAATCACGCCAAGGCGGCCTACGCCAGAAGGACCCTCGCCGCCGCACGGGGGTGCAGTGCCCCGTACGCCGCCCCCGTGTTCAACGAGTTCACCGTCCGCCTGCCGGTTCCGGCGGAGCAGGCGGTGCGTCACCTGCTGGACCGCGGCCTGGTCCCCGGTATCCCCCTGTCCCGCTACTTTTCCGGGATGGAGCGGGACCTGCTGGTCTGTGTCACCGAGACCAATCCCCGCGCCGAGATCGACCGGCTTGCCGATGAGCTGGGGAGACTGTCGTGACCGACACGCGCACCCTGCGCGCGCCGGAAAAGCTCCTGTTCGAATTGTCGAGACCGGGACGGCGCGGCTTCGCGCTGCCCCCCCTGGACGTCCCGACCGGCGACGGCGCCGGGCTCGATCCGCGCTACACGCGCGACGCGATCGAGGGGTTCCCCGAGCTCAGCGAGGTCGAGATCGTGCGGCACTACACCCGCCTGTCGCGCCTGAACTACGCGATCGATCTCGGCCTGTATCCCCTCGGCTCGTGCACGATGAAATACAACCCCAAGGTCCACGAGACGGTGGCGCGCCTGCCCGGGTTCGCGGACTCGCACCCGCAGCTCCCGGCGGCCGCCGCCCAGGGCTGCCTGAGGCTCATGCACGATCTCGAACGGGCCCTGTGCGCCATCTGCGGCATGGACCGGTTCACGCTGCAGCCCGCCGCCGGGGCGCAGGGAGAGCTGACCGGGATCATGATGGCGCGGGCGTACCATCGCGAGCGCGGCAACCCGCGCCAGGTGGTCCTGATCCCGGATTCGGCGCACGGCACGAACCCCGCGAGCGCGCACATCGCCGGATACCGCGTCGAGCAGCTCCCCTCCAACGAGCGCGGTTGTGTCGACCTGGCCGCGCTCCGGCGCCGCATGTCCCCGGACGTGGCCCTCCTCATGCTGACCAATCCGAACACGCTGGGCGTCTTCGAAGGGGAGATCCAGGAAATCGCCTCCGCCGTCCACGCCGGCGGGGCCCTGCTCTACATGGACGGAGCCAATCTCAACGCCTTCGTCGGCGTCGCGCGTCCCGGCGACATGGGGGTCGACCTGCACCATCTCAACCTCCACAAGACGTTCTCGACACCGCACGGCGGGGGAGGGCCGGGAGCGGGCCCGGTCGGCGTGAAGCGTCATCTCGAGCCGTTCCTGCCGGTGCCGACCGTCGAGAAGGAGGGGGAGACCTTCGTCCTGCACCACGACCGGCCGAAGAGCATCGGCAAGGTCCGCTCCTTCTTCGGCAACTTCGGGATGTTCGTGCGCGCCTTCGCGTACATCCTGGCGCTGGGACCCGACGGGCTCAGGCGGATGGCGGAGACCGCCGTGCTCAACGCCAACTATCTCCGTCGCAAGCTCGAGGCCGCCTACCACCTGCCGTACGACGCGCCGTCCCTGCACGAGGTCGTGTTCTCCGATCGCAACCTCGAAGACACCGGCGTGCACACACTCGACATCGCCAAGCGTCTCATGGACTACGGCTTCCACCCCCCGACGATCTATTTCCCGCTGATCGTCAAGGGGGCCCTGATGATCGAGCCGACCGAGAGCGAGAGCCGTGAGGAGCTCGACGCGTTCATCGACGCGATGCTGCGCATCGACCAGGAGGCGCGCTCGAATCCCGATCTCGTCCGAACGGCCCCCCATACGACGCCGGTGCGGCGGCTCGACGAAGTCGGCGCCGCCCGCAATCCGGTCATCCGCTGGACCCCCGACACGAGCGCGCGCTAGGAAGCCTCTCCGCGCGGGCCTCCGCCTCAATTCAGCTGGACGCCCTCGGGAAGGCACTTGATGACCATGTTCTGGAAGAGACGCATCTGGCAGCCGAGGGCTTCGACCTCGTTGCCCGACTTGCGGGAGACGTAGCGGAAGGCGCAGTTGCGGCAGTCGCCGTTCCAGCAGTACTTGCTGTAGGCCAGCTCGAGGTTCATGAACTGCAGGACGCGCAGGAGCGTGTTGTTCTCGGGCACCTCGTAGCTCCGGCCGTTGATGGTGACCGTGATCAGCTTCTCGTAGGCTTCGAGGACCGCGGATTCCATGACGCGCGCTCTCTCCGTTGTCGGCAGTGGCCGCTGAAAATTTAGGGCTGCGGGGGCGCAGGAGCAAGGACGCCTGCGAACGGGGAGGGGAGGGACGGTCCCGGGAGACGCTCAGGAGAGCGCGGGAAGCACGCCGTGCAGGCGAAGATGCGGGTACAGCCGGTCGAGAGGCAGACCGATGACGTTCGTGTAACTGCCGGCGATCGACTCGATGAACAGCGCGCCGATGCCCTGCAGGGCGTAGGCCCCCGCCTTGTCCATGCCCTCGCCGGTCCCCGCGTACCAGTCGATCTCCCGGTCCGAGAGCGGGGCGAAGGTGACGCGCGACACCGCCCGCTCGCATTGGATCGTCTCCTCCGGCAGCGTGCGCAGCGCCATCGCCGTCGTCACTTCGTGCACGCGGCCGGAGAGTTGCCGGAGCATCTGTCTGGCCTCCGCACGGTCCTTGGGCTTGCCCAGGACCGCGTCCGCAACGGCGACCACCGTGTCGGCCCCGATCGCCAGCGCCGGGAAGGACAGCGCGGGCAGCGCCAGGACCTTGGCGCGCGCCAGACGCTCCGCCAGAACCCCCGGGGCCTCGCCCGGAAACGGCGTCTCGTCGACCTCGGACGGACGGATGGTGAACTCGAGTCCGGCGCGGCGCAGGAGATCGGCCCTTCGGGGGGAAGCGGAGACCAGGACGATCGATCGGGACGGCATCGTTCCGGCAGCCTCAGAGGCGGCGGAAGAAAATGACCAGCGCCGCGAGGGCCGCGAGGGCGCCGAGCACGGTCAGTCGCAGGACGACACCCATCGTCAGGCTCACCACCCGGAACTCGAGCTCCAGGGGGGTGGTACTGCCGACGGTGACCCCTGCCGACAGGAACCGCCCGGCCGCCGTGTCGGGGAACGCCTTGCCCAGAAGGTCGCCCAGGGCGGTGCCGGCCATTGCGGCCAGCAGGACGATGACCACCAGGTGCCAGAACTGCAGACCGGAGCGCGGCACTCAGGACCCCGCGCGCCAGGCGTCGACGTCGATGCGGAGGCGCAGCTGAATCTCCGGCCGTGGCTGGTTCTTCATCCGGCGGTCCCTCCTGGACGGGCGCAGCACCCGGGACATCCGGGCCGGCATCCACTCTAGCGGATCGATGGCGCGGCGCGCAACGCGGCGTTTGACCGGGCCCGGGGTCGACTCTATAATTCCCGGACCCTGCGGCGCGCGTGTTCCGGCCGTTCGGACGGAGTTGCCTTGATGCGCTCGAATCTTCCGGCCGCCTTGTTTCTGATCCTGGTCGGGACGGTGGCCGCTTCCGTGGCCGCGCCCCAGGAGCAGGCCGTCCCGGCCGAGCCGTCGCCGATCACCCTGCCGCCGCCGCTGCCGGCGGGCCCCGCGCCCGATCTGGATTTCGTGTTCACCGCCGAGGTGGCCGGCTACGTCGAACCCTGTGGCTGACCGCACAACCCTCGAGGAGGGCTGGCCCGGAGGGCCGGTTACCGCAACATCTTCAACAAGAACTACCCGGCTACGCCGATCCTCTGGGCCGACACCGGCGACTTCACCGGCGATCCGACCGAACCGGGGAAGATGCAGACGGACGCGCTGATCGACGGGATGAACGTCCTCGGCTACAAGGTCTCCAACCTGTCGCAGCGGGAGTTGTCGCACGGCTACGATGTCTTCCTCGAGCGCCGGAAGAAGGCCCGCTTCGAGTTCGTCTCCGCCAACGTCGTGTGGCAGGACACGGGCGAGCCGGTCGTGTCCGCGACGACCGTCGTCCGGGTGCCGCTGCGCGACGGCGCCAAGGTGAAGGACGTGCGCGTCGGCTTCATTGGCCTGACCCGCAACGACCCCGCGTTCCAGAAGGAGGGGCCCGCGGGCCGGCGCATCGTCACCGTGGACGCCTACGCGGCCGCGGAAAAGCAGGTGCCGGCGCTCAAGCAGAAGGCGGACATCGTCGTCGCGCTCGTCGCCCTCGGCCTCGAAGAGGCGCGGCAGCTGCCGAAGAGAGTGAAGAACATCGATCTCGTCGTCGGCGCCGATCCCACCCCCGGGAAGACCGGGATGATCACGCGCTCCGACGATTTCCCGGAGGACACGCAGTTCGGCCGCACGCGACTGCTGTTCGCCGGTGACCAGGGTAAGGTCCTGGGCGATGTGCGCCTCTTCTTCGATGCGAAGAGATCGGTCACCTCGACGCAGCGGGCCATCATCCAGCTGAGCCGCGAATGGCCCGACGATCCCAGGCTCGCGGAAGTCATGGACCGGGTCAAAGTGGGCGTCAACGAGTACAACAAGAAGAAGACGATGGCGGATAGCCCGTTCGCGGCCCCGGCCGTCGCCGCCGTGCCGCAGGAGCCGGCCTACACCGGATCCGATCGCTGCGCGACCTGCCACGAACAGGCATTCGCCGTGTGGGCGAAGAGCGGCCACGCGCGCGCCTTCGAGACGCTGGTGCGCGCGAAGCAGGACTTCAACCCGAAATGCCTCCCCTGTCACACCATCGGCTACAACCAGAAGGGCGGCTACGTGAACCCCCACGCGACGCCGCTGTTCGAGAACGTGGGCTGCGAGTCCTGCCACGGCCCCTCGAGCCGGCACCCCGAAGCGATGCAGTCGGGGTACGGCAAGGTCGACGTCACCTTCTGCGTCACCTGCCACACCCGGGAAAACTCCCCCGACTACGTTCCGGCCGAGTACGTCCCCAAGGTCATCCACTGGGACGGCGCCACCGCCGGTCGCTGACGGAGGCGCGAACCCCTATCCTTGACCTCCCCCGGCGCGGCGTATACCTTACGGCCATGAGCGACTCCACGGCCGGAAAGGCGGAACGAGGCGGCGGTGCGGGGCGCACGCTGGCCCTCGATTACGGGGACCGGAGGATCGGTATCGCCCTCAGCGACGAACTGGGTCTCACGGCCCGGCCACTCATGACCCTGACGCGCACCTCCTGGCCCGCGGATCTCGATCGCCTCAGAGGTCTCATCCGCGATCATGACGTGCGCCGCATCGTGGTCGGTCTTCCCCTGGACATGGACGGCCGGCGGGGAGGACGCGCCCGCCTGACCGGGACGATCATCGAAAAGATCCGCGGCGCCACCGGCCTGCCTGTCATCGAGTGGGACGAGCGGCTCACCACGGTCCAGGCCGAGAGACTCCTCATCTCGGGTGATGTGAGCCGCGCGCGACGCCGCCAGGTGATCGACCAGGTCGCGGCGGTCATTCTCCTGCAGGCCTGGCTGGACGCGCAGCATGCGGGGGGGACGCCGGGATGAAGCGCTGGCCCGCGTGGCTCCGCGACCATTGGTTCCTGGGGATGATCGGGATCGTCCTGCTGGTCCTCCTCCTCACCGTCTCCGCGCAGATCTTCCTGTGGGCGTCGATCCCGTACCGCGGCTACGGCGCTTCGTACGCCATGATCGACATCCCCGAAGGGACCGCTGCCGCGCGCGCCATCGAGATTCTCGAGGAGCACGGGGTCATCCAGAGATCTCCCCTCGCGCTCGTCTACCTGCGCCTGACCGGGCGGACCCACGGTCTGAAGGCGGGGGAGTACTCGTTCACGCGCCCGATGACGCCCGGGGAGGTGTTCGACAAGATGATATCGGGGGACGTGTACTACCACCGTGTGACCATTCCCGAGGGTGTCCGCTCCGACGAGGTGTTCGCGCAGTTCGTGCGGGCGGGATTCGGCACCGAGGAGGACTATCGCCTGCTGTTCCGGGACACCTCGCCGATCGCCGATCTCGACGCGGAGGCGACCGATCTCGAGGGATACCTGTTCCCGGACACCTACAGCCTGCAGAAGGGAACGACGCCGAAGGCGATCGTCGCCATGATGGTGGCGCGCTTCCGCGAAGTGTTCCAGACCTCCTGGGTCGCGCGTGTGACGGAGCGGGGTCTGACGGTCCGGGAGGCCACGACTCTCGCCTCGATGGTGGAGTGGGAAACGGCGCAGGCCGACGAGAACGGCCTGGTGGCCTCGGTCTTCTACAACCGCCTGCGTCTCGGGATGCGGCTGCAGTGCGATCCGACCGTCATCTACGCGCTGGCCATGAGGAACGCCTTCGACGGGAACATCCGGAAGGAGGACTTGAAGATCGATTCGCGCTACAACACCTATCGCTACTCCGGCCTGCCGCCCGGTCCGATCGGCAATCCCGGGGCGGCCGCGCTCCAGGCGGCCGTCGCGCCCGCCGACACGAGCTTCCTCTATTTCGTCTCCATGAACACCGGCCGGCACTTCTTCTCGAAGACCCTCAGCGAGCACAACCGCGCGGTGTGGGAGTACCAGGTCCGGCCGTTCAAGCTGCGGAAAGCGTCGCGCTCGGTCTCCGGAGTCCGTGGAAATTGATCTGCCGGCGCCGTTCCTGGTCCGTGACTCTCTCGGAGATGATGCCGCGGATGTCGATCTCGCCGCGGCGGTAGCAGTCGAAGTGAAAGCGGCAGAAGCCGAGACGGTAGACAGGCTCGGAGCAACGCTCCACCCCGCCCCAGCTCGTCGTGAATCGGCACCACTCCATCCCCTCACCTCCCCGGCGAAGTATCCCGGACACCCCGGCTCGAGGTCAAGCGGGCGGCGCACGTCGTTGACGTGCGCCGGGCGGAGACATACGATGCGCGCGCCATGGGCTGGATCGACCGGCTGGAGATCATCGCGGCGCTCGTTTCGATCGCAGGAGTCGTCCTGTGCGCGCGCGGCTCGTACCGGCTCGCCCTGTCGATCCGCTCCCGCTTCACCTACGGGGCGCCCTACCGCAGCGGCACGATCCAGGACCGTCTTCTCGGACTCCTGCTCGAAATCGTGGTCCTCCTCCTCGGGGCCGTCCTGGGGTTCCTGGCCCTCGGCCAGGCCGACTTCCAGCCGAACGCATCGACCGTGAGGGTCGGGCAGATCGAGGCGCACCGGTCCGGGTGGGCGAAGGTCTCGGTCCGCTTGATCCCCGACCCGCTCTACCCGTCGGGCCGGGTGATGGAGCAGGAGATCGCCGGGGCGCGCTGGGCGGTGGTGGGGGACTTCATCACCTGGGACCGCAGCCTGAGGTGGCTCGGCTTCCGGGACGGTCACCGGGTGCGCTACCTGATAGGGGCGAGCGACACGACCGGCATGACGCGCTCCGATCGCATCGAGCGCGCGCTCCTCGATCCGCTCCCGCGCGCCGCCGCGAGATTGTTCTCCGTGGCGCGCTTCATACCCTTTCTCGAGATCCGGAGCGAATCCTCGTCCTGGTTTCCCGTGACCGACAGGCAGGTCATGATTCTCTACGCGATCGGACCGGGCTACCTCGCCGAAGTCGCCTCGGAATCCGAAAAGTCCCCGTCCAACCCCGCCCGTCCCTGACCCTCGGGGGAACACCCGTGAGACGGGCCGCCGCGGCGGCGGGTTCGGCCGGGCAGCCTGCGTCGTCTTGACAGTCGGGGTGCGTCACTGTACGGTATCGCCCCTTCGAGCGCATCGATCGATTGGGCTTTTTTTTGGACCTCTGCTAGTGTAATCGGTCGTTCGAGCGGCACGGGGTCGACCCCAAGAGGCGTCATGATCGAAGTGGCAGGATTGACCAAGATGTACGGTCAGCGTGCAGCGGTGGGCGGAATCAGCTTCTCCGTCAGCAAGGGGGAGATCGCCGGGTTCCTCGGCCCGAACGGTGCGGGCAAGACCACGACGATGCGCATGCTGACCGGCTATGTGACGCCCACGTCGGGGACGGCGCGGGTGGCCGGGTTCGACGTCCAGGACGCCCCCATCGAGGCCAAGCGGCGCATCGGCTATCTCCCGGAGCATCCTCCGCTCTACCGGGAGATGATCGTCCGGCCCTTCCTGCGCTTCGTGGCGGCCGTGCGCGGCGTGCCCCGCAAAGAGATGGACGGCCGCGTGGATCGCGCCGTCGAGCGGTGCGGTCTGGGTCCGGTGGCGGGAAGGCTCATCGGCAATCTGTCGAAGGGATACCAGCAGCGAGTGGGCCTGGCGCAGGCCATCCTGCACGAGCCGGACGTGCTGATCCTCGACGAGCCCACGGTCGGTCTCGACCCGTCGCAGATCCGCGAGATCCGCCAGCTCATCAAGAGCTTCGCCGGCGAGCACACGGTCATCCTCTCGACGCACATCCTGGCGGAGGTCACCATGACCTGCAATCGTGTGCTGATCATCAACGAGGGGAGGATCGCCGCCGACGAGACGATGGAAACGATGGCGGCGCGCGGCGGGGGCACGCGTCGCGTCGTGGTGCGGCTGGCGCGCGCGGCGGACGCCACAGAGGGCCAGATCCGCGCCATCCCGGGCGTGCTGAACGTGCGGCGGGAGGACGGGCAGGATGAGTCCTACGTCGTCGAGACCGAAGGGGCGCGCGATGTCCGGGAGCAGATCGCCGAGCGGGCGGTCAGCCAGGGCTGGGGGCTCCTGGAGATGCGGCCGGTCACGCGGAGCCTCGAGGACATCTTCATCGGGATCATCAGGGGTGAGACGGAGGGGGCGGCGTGAAGAACGTCCTGGCGATCGCCTGGCGGGAAATCCGGACCTACTTCACGTCGCCGCTCGCGTACGTGGTCATCGGCGTCTTCCTGGCGCTGAGCGGCTACATCTTCTGGGCCCACCTGGTCCGCTTCTCGGAGCTGTGCCTGCGCTTCGGGAGCAATCCGTATTTCCTGAACCAGCTGAACGTCAACGACATGGTGATCCGGCCGCTGTTCGGCAGCATGGGCGTGATCTTCCTTCTGATGATCCCGGTCGTCTCCATGCGTCTGTTCGCGGAGGAGAAGAAGAGCGGGACCGCGGAGCTCCTGTTCACCTGCCCGGTGACGACGGGACAGGTCATCCTCGGAAAGTTCCTGGGCGCCGCCTTCCTTCTCGTGGTGATGATCGGGGTGACGCTCAGCTACCCGGTGCTGATCCTGGCGAGCAACACGAGCCCGGACATGAAGCCGACGCTCGTCGGCTACCTGGGCGTGCTGCTGATGGGTCTGTCGTTCCTGAGCGTGGGGCTCCTGATCTCGTCGATGACCGAGAACCAGATCGTCGCCGCGGTCGGGGCGTTCGGGGCCTCCCTGGCGTTCTGGATCCTCCCGTGGATCGCCGAGTCGGCGACCGTCACGCTCGCGAGCCTGATGAACTCCCTGACGTTCGGCCTGTGGGAGAAGGTGCATCTCGGGCTCGGAGGGCCGACTCTCGGCGATTTTCTCACCAAGCTGTCGTTCGTCAATCACCTGGACGACTTCCGGAAGGGCCTGCTCGACACGGAGCACATCGTGTTCTACCTGAGCGTGGTGTTCTTTTCCCTGTTCCTGACGCAGCGGGTGGTCGACTCGCAGCGCTGGCGGGGCTAGCGTGAGATTCCTGAAGGGTTACGCGACGGGGTTCGGCGCGCTGCTCCTGGCGCTGGCGATCATCCTGTCGTCGCTGGTTCCGGAACGCCGCTTGTACGTCTGGAGCGTCGGCGTCTTCGGGACCGTCCTGCTCGCCGCCGGGCTGCTCCTCAACCACGATCGGGTCATGGCCCTGCTCCGGGGCAAGAGAGCGCGCGCCGCCGGCGCCAGCGCCGGCTACGCCCTGACCGTGCTGGCGGTGCTCCTCCTGGTGAATTTCCTGGCGGCGCGGCATCACAGGCGCTTCGATCTGACCGAGAGCAAGGAATTTTCCCTGAGCGAACAGACCGTGAAGGTGCTGGAATCCCTGCCCCGCGAGGTGCGTGTCACAGCCTTTTACGCGGACGCCGAGCCGACCCGATCGAAATTCGACGACCTGATCGGGGAGTACCAGTATCACACCCGCAGGCTGACCGTGCAGACGATCGACCCGTTCACGCACCCCGGCGACGCCAAGCGCTACGGCATCACCGAGGCCAGCACGATCGTGGTGGAGAGCGGCAAGAACGAGAGCCGCGTCACCACCGCCGACGAGGAATCGCTCACCAACGCCATCATCAAGGTCACGAAGGACCGCGAGAAGGTCATCTACTTCACCACCGGTCACGGCGAGCGCGACCTGGGCGTCAGCGAGAAGACCGGGCTGAGCCTCCTGAAGGCCGAGCTCGAGAAGCAGCACTACACGGTCAAGCCGCTGGTGCTGAGCCAGGGCGTGCCGGACGACGCCAGTGTCGTGGTCGTCGCCGGTCCGCAGAAGGCCTTCCTCGACGCCGAGGTCAGGATGATCGGAGACTCTCTGAAGAAGGGGGGGCACCTCCTGTACCTGCAGGATCCCGGGAGCGACCCGGGTCTCGCCGCTGTCCTCTCCGAATACGGCGTGGCGGTGCGCAACGACGTGATCGTGGACAAGGTGTCGAGGCTCTTCGGAGGCGACTACCTCCTGCCGCTCGTGCCCGCGGACGGATACGACGAGGTTCACCCCATCACGAAGACGTTCCGCTACCAGACGATCTTCCCGCTCGCCTCCTCGGTGGAGATCAAGGGCTCGCTGCCGGAAGGGGTCACCGCCACGAAGCTGGCGCAGACCTCCCCGCTGTCGTGGGCCCAGCCGGACAACGGGGAGCTGAAGACCGGCAAGATCACGCTGCGCGAGGGGAGCGGCACGAAGGGGCCGGTCACGATCGCCGCCGCGGTCAGCAGGAAGCTCCCGGATATCCCGAAGCCCGCAACCGAGCCGGCGAAGAGCGCTGTGGGGGAAGCGAAGAGCACCGCCGAGACCCGCCTCGTCGTCTTCGGAGACTCGGATTTCCTGACCAACGGATTTTTCAACGCCTCGGGCGACGGAGACCTCGCCCTGAGCAGCATCGCCTGGCTCTCCGAGCAGGAGGAGCTCGTGTCGATCCGCCCGAAGAGCTCCCAGCCCCGGATCGTGGTCCTGTCGCGGCAGCAGGTCCTTTACTATTTCTTCACCATCGTGGCCGTCGCCCCGATCGCCATCACCGTCGTGGGCGTCGCGATCTGGTGGCGGCGCAAGAAGCTCTGAGGCGCCCTTCAGTGAAGCGCCGTCTCGGCCCCCTCGTCTCGCTCCTCCTCCTCGCCGGCCTCTTCGCCTACGTCTACGTCTACGAGATCCGCGGCCGGGCGGGGGAGGACAAGGTCGACACCGCGAAGGACAAGGCGATCCCGTTCGAGCGCGCCAGACTCAAGGCGATCCGTCTCACCAATGACAGCGGCGCGCTGCGGCTGCAGAAGGAGGGGGACGCGTGGAAGCTCACCGAGCCGCTGCAGGCCGACGCCGACAAGGACGCGGTCGAGGGGCTGCTCAACTCTCTCGAGTTCGCGAAGATCGAAAGACGCCTCGCGAAGTCCGAGGACAGGAAGCAGTACGGACTCGATCCGCCCAAGGCGAGCGTCACGATCGAGACCTCCGCGCCGGAAGGGCCGCGTACGCTCCAGATCGGCGAGAGCAGTCCGATCGGGGGCTCCTATTACGCCCTCCTGCCCGGGACGAACGACGTGGCGGTGGTGAGCTCCACGATCGGCGACGTCACCCGCAAGGAGACGATTTCGCTGCGCGACAAGTCCCTCCTCTCTCTCGACCCGTGGAAGGTGAAGACGCTCACGCTCGAGAGGGGACGGGAGACGATCCGGCTCGAGAAACCGGACGACGGCTGGGTGGTGCGGCAGCCCGTCGAGGCGCCGGCGGACGGCCCGACGATCACGGACCTCCTGAACGCCCTGCAGACCCTGCGCGCCACCCGGTTCGATTCGGAAAAACCGGCGGCCCCGGACCTGAGGCGGTTCGGCCTGTCGCCGCCCCAGGCGCGCCTGACCCTGCTGCAGGAGGGGTGGGACGTCGAGAAATCCGTTCTGTTCGGCAAGGAGGCGGCGGGCGGCGGCCGCTACGCCCGCACCAGCGGCCGCGACCCGGTCCTCACGGTTCCAGCCGACTTCTGGCCCAAGGTCACGACGAGATTCTTCGACCTGAGACGCCGCGACCTGCTCGGTGTGCAGCAGTACCGCGTCGAATCGATCACCCTGGCGCGCAAGGGGCAGCCCGCCCTCACGCTGACGCGCGACAAGGAGCAGTCGTGGACGCTGACCGGGGCCTCGGTCGGAAAGCTCAAGTCCGATTCGGTCGACACGCTCCTCAGGATGATCAGCGACCTGAAGGCCGTGGCGTTCGACGATTCTCCCAAGGAGTCGGTGCGCTCCGGCATCCTCAAGCGTCCCGCGCTCGACCTGACCCTCCAGGAGGAGACCGACACCGCCTCCGGAAAGCAGAAGTCGCAGCACCTCGTGATCTCCGAGCCGGACAGGGCGGGACATATCCTGGTGCGGGACATGGCCTGGCACCCGGTCGCAGTCGCGGCGGCGGACGTCCTGAAGAAGATCGACGCCCAGGTCGACGCTCTCGTCAAGGAGGCCTCCGAGGCGCCGAAGCCGGAGGCGAGCCCTGCGGCATCCCCTTCCCCCGCGACGTCGCCCGGAGCGGTGCCCCGGTAGCACGCCTTCCCGCCTGTAAAAGATTCGTAACGTCCGGAACCCGGATGCGCGTCTGCGCGTATCAAGGGGCGGTTTCGGAAAGTGAGGTGACGCCATGATGAGCCAGGCGATTCAGATCAGCGAGAAGTGGATGGGGAACAGGGCTGTCGTGCGCCTGTCCGGGCGAATCCTGTCGGGGGCGACGGCGGGAAGACTTCTGTCGCGCGTGCGCGCGGCGTGCAGACGGGGCATGCGGGAACTGACGATCGACCTGGCCGGACTGTCCGCCATCGACTGCGGCGGCATTGGGGCGCTCCTGGTCTGTCTCCAGGACGCCGAGCGCAACGGCGCCACCCTGAGGGTGACCCGCGGCAGTGCCCCGGTCCGCTCCATGCTGGCGCAGAGCTCGCTCCTGGACGTGTTCGAGCGCGGCGGGCTGCCGGGAAAGCACACCCGCCGAGGCGCCGGTCAGGACATTCCGCTTCTTCTCGCGGGCTGAGGGCCCGGTCCGACCCCGGCCGGCGCCTCAGTTCACACGTCTCGGCACCGCACCGCTTCCCCGCGGCCGATCAATCGCGCGCAGCAACCCGGCCGCGTCGGTGTCGCCGGGGTCGGCGTCCAGGAGATTCCGCAGTTCCAGCCGCGCCGCATCGAGACGTCCGCCGTCCGCGAGGAGGACCGCGAGGTTGTATCGGGCGTCGCTGTTCAGCGGATCGATCTCCAGCGCCGCTCGATAGGCCGCCTCGGCCCCGGCCCGGTCGCCCCGTCTCTTGAACAGCAGGCCGAGGTTCGCCTGCGCCGCCGCCAGGCCGGGATTGTCTTCCAGGGCGCGCCTGAACGAGCGCTCCGCCTCCTCCAGATCTCCCGCACGCAGGTGGAGCGCACCCAGGTTGTTGCGCGCCTCCGCCAGGCCCGGATCGATCGTCAGGGCCCTCTGGAAGGCCGCCGAGGCCTTTTCGATCTCGCCGCGCAGCAGCAGCGATCGTCCGAGGGCATTCCAGGCGGGGGCGAGATCGGGATCCCGTCTGACCGCCTCGGCGTAGGCCACCGTCGCGGCATCGGCGAGTCCCGACGCGCGATAGGCCTCCCCGAGAAGGTAGTGGGCCGTGCCGCTCTCCGGGTTGGTGGCGGCCGCCTGCGACAGGGCCGCCACCGACTCGGCCAGGAGTCCGGCGCGCAGCCCGGCGATCCCGGCCGCCAGGTAGGGGTCGCCGAGACTCCAGAGGTCGGCGTCCTTCAATCCCGAAACGATGTCCAGCCTGAGGTCGCGCCGCCGCGCCAGCTCCCGCAATTGTGCCGCGAGCTCCGGCTCCCGCGCCGCGATCCCCTCGGGCAGGATCGAGAACACCGGCCGGCGGATGCGGCGCAGCAGGGCCACCTGCTCGCGCAACGTATCGCGGAACATCGTCAGGGGGGCCCGGGCCTCCAGGTAGAGGTCGTCGTCGGTGTGCGGCCGGGCGTCCCGCGCCAGCAGGCGCAGGCCGTCGGGTCCGCTGACGAAGCGGGCGAGCAGGTCGGCGACCCCTTCGAGACCGCCCCGTTTCAAGTCGCTCCAGGCCTCGCGCCGGTCCTCCCGCTCGAGACGTGCGGGGTCGGGCCGCAGGGGAGCATCGCCGCCCAGAAGAAAATAATCCCCCCCGCCCGGCGACTCCTCCCAGAGCGTCGCGTCCGGAAAGACCTGCACGAACGAGGCGACGACGCCCCGGAAGTCCTCGGGGGAAAGACGGTAGGCCTGCACCCACTGGCAGAACAGTCCGCCCGGGTTCAAGCGCGCGCGCACCAGACGGTAGAACTCGACCGTGAACAGGTTGGACACGCCGACGACCCAGGGGTTGGACGGCTGCGACGTGATGACGTCGTACCGATCGGGCCTGGCGAGCAGCCGTCCGCGCGCGTCGTCCACGACGACCCGCGCCCTCGCATCGTCGAGGGCCCGGCCGTTCCACGGATCGAACAGGCGCGCCGCCTCGATGACGACCGGGGCGATCTCGATCACCTCGATCGAGCGCAGCGGATGACGCTCGGCGGCCCCGAGAGTGATGCCGCTCGCGAGGCCGATCACCAGGGCGTTCCTGGGTCCGGGGTGCAGCAGGAGAGGCAGGTGGGCCGACAGGAGCTGGGTCGTCATGTCCCCCCCCGTCGAGGCCTCGGTCTTGCCGTTGATCTGCAGCGACTGGACACCGGCGGGGCTGCGGCGCACCGTGACCAGCCCGACGCCGTCTTCGCGAGAGAACAGGATCTCGCCGCGTCGATGCATCAGGTCGCGCAGATGACCCCGCCCTTGGGACGCGGAGCGGTAGATCGGCCCGTACAGAAAGCCCCCGCCCGACATCAGGTCGGGATCCCAGCCGGGCAGAACGATGCAGAGCCCGAGCGCCAGCAGGACGAATCCCAGGCCCCCGAGCGCGAGGGATCGTCTGCGCAGCGGCAGGAGCGTCAACGGCCAAACGGCCATCGCCATCGACGCGCAGGACGCCAGGAGCAGGGAGCGGCGCGTCCCGAGGAGCGGCAGCGCCGCGAAGCCCGCGATCAGGACACCGAGGACCGAGCCCCAGGTCGAGGCGGCGTACAGTCGTCCTGCAGTCCGGTGCGCGTCCCCGGGCGCGCCCGGAGCCAGGGCCGCGAGGGCGGGGAAGACCGTCCCCTGGGCCATGGTCGGGAGGATGAGGAGCGCGGCCACGACCGCGAACTGCAGGACGAGAAGCGCCGCGGATGTCGTTTCGATCGATCCCGAGACGAGGGCGGCGACCACCGGCAGCCGTCCCAGGATAGGAACCAGAAGAAGAGAGAACAGCCCCGCCGCCCCGAGGGCCGCGCCCGCCAGCCAGGGCGAGGGGCCGCGCGCCAGACGCCGGCGCACGAGGAGCGGGCCGGCGCCCAGGCCGAAGATATAGGCGCCGAGCGTGGCGCCCAGAGCGTACACGGTCGACCCGAAGGCCAGCGCCGCGACGCGCGTCCAGCCGATCTGCAGAATCGCCCCGATGGCTCCGGAGAGAAGGGCGGCGAGCGGGAGGACGAGCCGCCCCGCGAGGGGATGCGACCGGCCTGGCGCGGGCGCGGCCGGAGGCGGCCGAGTCCCCGGTGCCATGGCGTATGGGGCCTCGGCCCGGTACCGTCGGAGGAGGAGTGCTGTGACGGCCGCGACGGCGTTGATCGACCCGGCGGCGAAAAAGGTGGCGCGCGTTCCAAGCAGAGGAAGACTCGCGAACGAACCGAGGATCGCTCCGAGCGCGGCCCCCAGAGTGTTCGCTCCGTAGAGCAACGCCAGGGTCGAGCCCGCGGGCGCGCCACGCGAGGCGGCCTCGCGCACGACCCAGGGAAGCGTCGCCCCCATCAGAAGGGTCGAAGGGGTCAGCGCCGCTACCGCCATGAGGAAGCGCAGGAGGGCGAGGAGCCGATCGGATCCGCAGAAAGGGCCGGCGAACACCAGGACCCGGGGGAGCGTCCACACGATCACGGGGGCCAGGAGGCCGCAGATCGCCAGAAGGCCTTCGAGCGCCGCGTACACGCGCAGCGGGTCGCGCGGCCGGCCGGCGCCGCGCGCGGCGAGCATCGAGCCCAGGCCCAGGCCGCCAAGAAAGGCGGCGAGGACCGCGGTCAGGGCCACAAGCGAGTTGCCCAGGCTCTGACCGAGCGCGCGCGCCCAGGCGACTTCGTGCATGAGCCCGGCGCATCCCGAGAGGAGGAAGATGAGCGCGAGGGCGCGCAATGATCCTGCGGCTCGCGTCACCGGTCGCCGCCGGGAAGGAGCCGCATCAATGTCGGAGAGTGCGCTTCGGCGGGCGCTTCAGGAGCAGGCGCACCAGCTTCTCCTCCGGCCAGGCGGAGCCGCTTTCGGAGAGGATGAGCGGAAACTCGCGCACCTCCCCGTCGACGCGCGCCGCGAAGCGCGGGGCGAACGAGTCCATGGCACCATAGAGGGAATCGGCGCGCAGCTCGTGCATCGCGCCGTCCATCTCGGTGACGCGCAGCAGGGCGACCGCGCCGTCCGGCGGGTAGGCGATCTCGATCTGGCGCACCTTGGAGAACTTGAACTTCGACCAGTCAGCGAGCCGCACACAGCGGCACTCGCGCCGACGATCCTCGATGTCCACGCGCTCGCCCCTCGCCTCTTCCGAGCGGGGTGCATGCCGGCTGTAGTAGATGCGCTCGAAGAACACGAATCTCAGATCCCTGGCCGGGATCGTCCGCTCGCCCCCCGGCGACTCGAGGACGAGCGTCGGGTTGCCGGTCGGAGTCTTCGGCTCGCGGGTCGCACCGGAGGCCTCCAGGCAGAACACGGATGCGGTGCACAGGAGAAGGAGGACGGACAGCCGGTGCTCTGGGAAGGAGATCACTCGCGGACGAACTGGATGTTCACCAGGGCCGAGTGCACGACGTAGATGGTGCGGTTGTTGTCGGCCGGGTCGGCCGGCACCACATAGAATCCCTGGCGATTCGGGTCGTAGTCGAGGCTGTATCCGAAGATCTTCTCGCCGTCGTAGAACTCGATCACCGTCTTGACCAGCGGGCCACTGGCCCCCTTGGAGGCCCGCTTCGCCGTCGGGAACCCCGCCACCATCCCGGTGTGCTTGTCCTTCCGGCCCCAGGTCTTGACGTGGAACAGGGCCTTGAGGTCCTGCAGGCGGATCTCCTGGGACGCGGCGACCTGGCCCTCGCGGCGCACGAGATGGAACGAGTCGCGGGTGGGGTCGAAATCGCGCGAGAACCCCTTGGTCACCCGGCCGTCCTTGAAGTGGGCGACGAGCTTGGAGTTGCCGCCGATGGCGACCGTCCCCCTGGCAGAGGGCCGGACCGCTTCTTGCCCTGTCTCGAGGTTGGGGCTAATATCGATTCCCCGCTTGAGTCAGTAGCCGAGTTCCGGGAAGAACCTCTTCAGGACCAGCTTGGCAGCGAACAGCAGAGTGAGCGGGATCCCCAGTAGAAGGAGGGCCTGGACCGCCGCCTTCCAGCCGGGGAGCGGGTCGGCGGGCACGAGGCTGGGGCGGCCTGTCTGGGCCTGCTGTCCCGGAGGGGTCGCCCCGCCGGGTCTGCGGTTCGGCTTCGCCATGGCCGGCGATCTATATCACAAGCGCCGGGAAAAAGTCGCGCGCCTCGGACCTGTGCCGATCTTCCCGCGGGTGGCAGAAACGGGGTATATTCGTTATGTTGCGTGGGGAGAATGGCGAGATGACGATTGAACAGGCCCTCAGGCACGAGCACCTGGGGAACCTGCCTCTCTCCAAGCCGGCGACCGTCCCGCCCGGCACGAGCCTCGAAGCGACCCTGCGGCTGATGCGCGAGCAGGGGCACGGCTGCGTGCTGGTGTGCGAGGGGGATCGCCTGGTCGGGATCTTCACCGAGAGAGACGTCCTCAACAAGCTGATCGGGAGCGGCGTGAGCGAGACGGAAACCGTCGACCGCTTCATGACCCCGCATCCCGCGTCGCTGACACCCCGGCACACGCTCGGGGACGCCGTCCGGCTGATGACGGAGCACGGTTACCGGCACATCCCGCTCCTGGACGAGCGCGGCCGCCGGGCCGGCCTGGTGGCGGCGCGCGACATCGTGCACTACATCGCGGAGCATTTTCCGGCGGAGGTGGTCAACCTGCCTCCCCGACTGAATCAAGTCTTCAACACCCCGGAAGGAGCCTGAGTGAGTACACAGACCGAGGTCGTCCCCTCCAAAGCCAAGGTCACCGAGCTCGACACTGTCGTGATACGTTTCGCCGGCGATTCCGGCGACGGCATGCAGCTGACCGGGACGCAGTTCGCCGACACGACGGCCATGGTCGGCAACGATCTGGCCACCCTGCCCGACTTCCCGGCCGAGATCCGCGCCCCCGCCGGCACGCTCGCCGGAGTCTCCGGCTACCAGATCTCGTTCTCGTCCCACGACATCAAGACGCCGGGCGACCAGCCGAACGTACTGGTGGCCATGAACCCCGCGGCCCTGAAGACCAACATCGGCGACCTCGAGGAAGGGGGCATCCTGATCGTCGACATCGACGCCTTCACCGAGGGGAACCTTTCGAAGGCTGGGTACAAGACGAACCCGCTCAAGGACGGCGGTCTCGCCGGCTTCCGGGTCTTCGACATCCCGCTCACGGCCCTGACCCTGAAGGCGGTCTCGGAGGCCGGACTGAGCGGACGGCAGGCGACGCGTTGCAAGAACTTCTTCGCCCTGGGGCTGGTGTTCTGGCTGTACGAGCGCCCCGTCGATTACACGCGCGATTGGATCGAGAAGAAGTTCAAGAACAGCGAGCAGATGGCCAAGGCCAACACGCTCGCCCTCCAGGCCGGTTACAACTACGCGGACACGACGGAGGTGTTCACCACGCACTTCCGCGTGCGCAAGGCGAATCTCGAGCCCGGCACCTACCGCAAGATCACGGGGAACGAGGCGACGGCGATGGGGTTCATCAGCGCGGCGCTCATCTCGGGCCGCCCGCTGTTCTACGGCTCCTATCCGATCACGCCGGCGAGCGACATCCTGCACGAGCTGTCGCGTTACAAGAACTACCCGGTCACCACCTTCCAGGCAGAAGACGAGATCAGCGCCATCGGGGCGGCGATCGGTTCCGCCTACGGCGGCGCCCTCGGACTGACCGGGACGAGCGGCCCGGGCGTGGCGCTGAAGAGCGAGGCGATCGGGCTGGCGGTGATGACCGAGCTGCCGCTGGTCATCGCGAACATCCAGCGCGGCGGGCCGTCGACCGGTCTGCCGACCAAGACCGAGCAGGCCGACCTGATGCAGGCGATCCTCGGGCGCAACGGCGAGTGTCCGGTGGCGGTCGTCGCCCCGGCCACGCCGGCCGACTGCTACACCATGGCGATCGAGGCGTTCCGCATCGCCACCAAGCACATGACCCCCGTCTTCTTCCTGTCCGACGGGTATCTCGGAAACGGCGCCGAGCCGTGGAAGATCCCGGGCCCCCAGGACCTGCCGAAGTTCGAAGTGAAGTTCCGCACCGAGAAGGAAGGCTTCCAGCCGTACCTGCGCGACCCGAAGACGCTGGCGCGCCCGTGGGCCGTCCCCGGGACGCCCGGTCTCGAGCATCGCATCGGGGGACTGGAGAAGGAGGACGTCACCGGCAACGTGTCCTACGATCCGGAGAACCACGAGAAGATGGTCCGTCTGCGCGCCGAGAAGATCGCCCGCATCGCCGACGACATCCCGCCGGTGCGCGTGATGGGCAAAGACACCGGCAGGCTGCTCGTGGTCGGATGGGGGAGCACGTTCGGGGCGATCGCCTCGGCGGTCGAGGAGCTGCAGGCGAAGGGGCAGCCGGTCTCGTCGATCCACCTGCGCTACCTCAACCCGTTCCCCGCGAACCTGGGGGACGTCCTGAAGCGATTCGACAAGGTGCTGGTCCCCGAGCTCAACCTGGGGCAGCTGCGCATGCTGATCCGCGCCCGATACCTGGTGGACGCGATCGGTCTCAACAAGGTCCAGGGAAAGCCGTTCAGGGTCTCGGAGATCACGAAGGCGATCGAAGGGATCCTGCGAGGATAAGAGTCCATGGGCATAGACGTCAAAGAGCCGAAGCCGACACGGGCCGATTTCGCGACGGATCAGACCGTCCGCTGGTGCCCCGGCTGCGGCGATTACTCCATACTGGCGCAGGTTCAGAAGGTAATGCCCGAGTTGGGCATAGCGCGCGAGAACATCGTGTTCGTGTCCGGGATCGGCTGCAGCAGCCGGTTTCCTTATTACATGAACACGTACGGCTTCCACAGCATCCACGGCCGCGCCCCCACGATCGCCACGGGCATCAAGGTCTCGCGCCCCGACCTGTCGGTCTGGGTGGTGACGGGCGACGGCGACGGATTGTCGATCGGCGGCAACCACCTGATCCACGCCATGCGGCGCAACCTCGACATCAAGATCCTGCTGTTCAACAACCGGATCTACGGCCTGACCAAGGGGCAGTACTCGCCGACGAGCGAGTTCGGCAAGAAGACCAAGTCGAGCCCGTTCGGCACCGCCGAGCAGCCGATCAACCCGCTGGGTGTGGCCCTGGCCTCCGAGTGCACCTTCGTGGCGCGCTCGGTGGACATCGACACGCACCACCTGTCGTCGATCGTGGAGCGGGCGGCACGGCACAAGGGGACCGCCTTCATCGAGATCTACCAGAACTGCAACATCTTCAACGACGGCGCCTTCGACGATTTCGTCGCCCGCGAGGTGCGCACCGAGCGGATGGTGCAGCTCGAGCACGGCAAGCCGGTCATCTTCGGGAAGGATCGGCGCAAAGGGATCCGCCTGCGCGGCGTGCATCCCGAGGTCGTGACGATAGGCGAGAACGGAGTCACGGAGAAGGATCTCCTGGTCCACGACGAGGCGGCCCAGGAGCCGACCCTGGCGTACCTGCTGTCCCGGATGACCTATCCCGATTACCCGGTCCCGGTCGGGGTTTTCTACCGGGCCGACCGGCCGCGTCTGGAGGAGATCCTCGAGCAGCAGAGCATCCAGGCGACCGCGCGGCTCGGGGCGGGAAGCATCGAACGACTGCTCAAGTCGGGCGCGACCTGGACGGTGACCTAGCGGCCCTCCGCGCGCGGCGGCCCGCGGTGGATTCTACGCGAACGAGAGGAGACCATGACCTGCCCCGACTGCGGCCACGAGAACATCGACGGCGTGGACGCCTGCGACCACTGCGGTCAGGACCTGAGCTCGATCGACATCCCCACGCCCCAGGGAGGACTGCAGGGCACCATCCTGAAGACGCCGCTTCGAGACCTCTCACCGGCGCAGGCGCTCATCGTTTCGCCGCCCGAGCCGGTCGCCGACGTGGTGCGGAAGATGCGCGAGCGCCGGCTGGGAAGCGTGCTGGTGATGGACGGCGGCCAGCTGGTCGGCATCTTCACCGAGCGTGACGCCCTGACCCGCCTCACCGGACAGACGTTCGACCTGAAAACGCTTCCCGTGCGCGAAGTGATGACCAAGGATCCCAAGGCCCTCAGGGACGAGGACACGGTCGCCGCCGCGATGCACTACATGGCCGTCGGCAACTACCGCCACATCCCGATCCTGACTCCGGGCCTTCCGCCGCGTTTCGTGTCGGTCCGCGGCGTCCTGCGCTTTCTCAACGATCACGCGCGGTAGGCCTCACGTCGCCTTGCGACCCGCCATCTTCGACAGCCGCTCCTTCGGATAGGCCGCTACGATCTCGGCGACCACCGCGTCGGCGGCAACCGCGGCGGCGCCGGGTCGCTCGTCGGGATTGCCCCAGGTGAAGCCGGCCTGGTAGTCCTCCGCCGACGTCGCCCCCTCGGACATCGCGGCCTCGTCCACCGCCTCCTGGAACTCGGGAGGGAGCTGTCGGCTCACCCGGGTCCCCGTCTCGTCCGAGGCTCGCACGCCGTACGGAATGTCCTTCCAGTACATGATCCGGACCTGGGCCATCAGCCGTGAACCTCAGTTCCTTCCGGTATCGTGAGCGCGCCGATCAGCAGCCCCGCGTGAAGCACTGACCACCGGACTTGGCGCAGAAGCTGCCCGCCGACCGAACGCATCCGCCTCCCACCGAGGCGCACGTCTTGTCGGCGCAGTGGGTGGCGGCCTGCGTCGACGACTGCAGACTGGAGAGCGCCGATAGGTAGGGCGAGTCCGCGGGCATAGACGACGGGACCAGGATGTGCAGCAGGGCGACGACCGTCACGGCGGCGGCGAAACACAGGACGAACCTCATCGGACGTTTCATGCGCATTCTCCAAGCCGGCCCCGGGACCTCCCCCGCCGCGGGCCGGGGGCGCGCCGGGGAGGGTGGCGTCGCCGCAGGCGAAACGCCTCGGCGAACGCGCGCCCATCTCTATCATCGAACGGAGAGCCGGCGCAAGGCAGGAGGAGCGGCGGGATCGAATCTCGGCCCGCGGGGAACCCCGATGAGACACAATAGGCGGGCTGTCATCCATTCCGAGTGGAGGTGCGCATGACCGTGCAACGCGAGCTCGATATCGCCCACGCCACCTGTCCGTGCTGGGACCCGCAATGGGGCTCCCGGAAGTGCCGCAACTGCGAGTCCCAGGGGAAGCACATCATCGACGACTGCGAGTGGCGCGGCCACGCCGCGATCGACCGCATCGTGGGGGCCACGCGCCTCGACGACCTGGAGAGGATCAAGGCCTTCGTGGACCGGGACGCGACGATCTCGGGAGAGGTGAGGAAGACCCTTCAAGGCGCGTCCTAGGACGCCTGTGCTATTCTGCCGCCCGCTGGATCCTCCTGGGTGGGGGCACTATCCGGATGCATTTTCCATCGTCGCGCACGGCGATTGTCGTCGCCCATCCGGGTCACGAGCTGCGCGTGCACGGCCTCCTGTGCGCCGCGCGGCCCCGGCTGTTCGTCCTCACCGATGGCTCGGGACGCTCGGGAGCCTCGCGCCTCGCCTTCACGACCGCGCTTCTCGAAGCGGCGGGCGGCGTCGCGGGTCCGATCTACGGACGTCTCACCGACGCGCAGGCCTACGCGGCCATCCTGGAGGGAGAGTTCCATCGCTGGATCGCCCTGGTCGAGGAGCTGGCGGCGGCGCTGGAGGAGGACAGGATCGACTGCGTGGCCGGCGACGCCGTCGAAGGATTCAATCCCACCCACGACCTGTGTCGGCTCCTGATCAACGCCGCCGTCGAGCTGGTTCGCCGCCGCACCGGTGCCGCACCGCGCAATTTCGATTTTCCGCTCGATGGACCTCCGGGGCCCTGTGGCGAGTCGCTGCTCCCGCGGGCGCTGACGCTCCGGCTCGACGATGATGCCTTGGCGCGCAAGATGCGGGCCGCCCGCGCCTACACCGCGCTCACGGGGGAAGTGGACGCCGCGTTGCGGGATCACCCGCAGGAGGCGTTTCGCGTCGAGTGCCTGCGCCCGGTGGAGTACGCCCTCGATCTCGACGGCCTGATCGACGATCCGCCGTTCTACGAGACCCACGGAGAGAGGCAGGTCGCCGCCGGGCACTACGACCGCGTCCTGAGGTACCGTCAGCACATCGTCCCGATCGCAGCGGCCCTGCGCGCCCGGATCGCAGCGGAAGGGTGATGGCGGGCCTGCGAATCCTCATCACGAATCATAGCCTGGCCGCCCGCGGCGGGTCGGAGACGTACGTGCGCGACCTGGCGGTGGGGCTCGTGCGGCGCGGCCACACGCCTATCGCCTACAGCACGCGTCTGGGGGACATGGCCGCCGAGCTGCGCGCCGCGACGGTGCCGGTGATCGACGATCTGGGCCTGCTCGGCGCTCCGCCCGACCTGATCCACGGCCAGCATCACCTGGAGGCGATGACCGCGCTGCTGCGCTTCCCGCGCGTCCCGGCGGTGTTCGTCTGCCACGGCTGGCTCCCCTGGGAGGAGGCGCCGCCACGCTTCCCGCGCATCCTGCGATACGTCGCGGTCGACTGGACCTGCCGCGACCGTCTGCTGTTCGAGCACGGCATTCCGGAGGAGACGATCCGCGTTCTGCTCAATGCGGTCGATCTCGAGCGCTTCGCGGCGCGCGGCCCGCTCCCCGATCGACCGCGACGGGCGCTGGTCCTGAGCAACAACGCCTCGGAGCGCACCTACCTCGGCGCGGTGCGCGAGGCCTGCGCGCGAACAGGACTCGAACTCCAGATCGTCGGCCGGGCGGCGGGATCGGAGAGCGACCGGCCCGAAGCGGCGATCCGCCGGGCCGACATCGTGTTCGCCAAGGGACGGTCGGCGATCGAGGCCCTGTCGGTCGGGGCGGCGGTCATCCTGTGCGACGCGGTAGGCGCCGGGCCTCTGGTGACGACCCGGAATCTCGAGCACCTCCGCCCTCTGAATTTCGGCGTGAGGGCGCTGCGGGACCGGATCGATCCGGACATCCTCGCGGAGCGCGTTGGGGCCTACGACGCCGCCGATGCCGCCGAGGTGTCGCGCCGCGTTCGCGCGAAGGCCGGACACGAGGATCTCATGGACGAGATCCTCGAGCTCTACCGGGAGATCCTGGAAGAGTACCGGGACGGCGCGCCCGAACCACCCGCTTCGGAGGCACGGGCGGTCTCGGACTATCTCCGGTTCCTGTCGGCGCCGCTCGAGAACCACGTGCGTCGCCAGCGACGCCGTCTTGCCCCTGGCCCGCGCGTGCGTGAACGGCTCCTGCGCCTCATCGGGGGCGGCAGAGTCCCGCGTTAGACGGTCAGGCGATCCCGTTGACGACATCCCGCGGGAGATAGCCGAGGTGCTCCAGAAGAGCCGTCGAGATTGCGAACTTCTGGAAATGCACGAGCTGCCGCCGGTCGTACCCGTGAGGCACTTCGATGCGAATCCGGTGAACATGATCGGCCACTGTCACGTCGTAGGCCAGAGTCATGACGACCTCCTTCGGAAGCAGCATGCCCCGGAGCGGATCGGACGGCAATCCGTGAGGTGCTGAATCAGGGGAGGGCAAATCCCCCAAAGCCCCGGCAGACTACAGGCAGGCGCGCGTACGGCAGAAGTCCCCGACCCCGCAGTCCGTGCGCGAGCCGTTCAGATGGACGCAGCGGGTACCGGTCGCGTCGCAGGTCCTGTTGCTGCACCTCGACGCGGCCAGGGCGACCTGTCCCGCGGTCAGGCTCGCGAGAGCTGAAGCGTAAGGGGAGCGATCGTTCGCCGGCACCGACTGCGACGCGACCGCCACGAATGCGACGACGACCGCGAGAGCGGCGACTCTCAGGACGAAACGGGAGCTGCTTCGCATCTGCGTCACCTCAGCAGGGATTGTTCGAGCAGAGACCGCGGCCGTACTTCGCGCAGTGATAGTTGTCGACGTTGCCGCAGGAGATGTTGTAGCGCGACCCGCCGACGCAGGCCTTGTTGTTGCAGTAGGCGGCGGCGTACACCTGACCGACGGCGACACTCGACAAGGCGGAGAGATACGGCGTGCGCGTCGGCGCCGGCGTGCCGAGGAAAGACAGGATCAGTCCCACCGCCACGACCACGACGAGACAGCGTAGGGCATACTTGATGCTGATCCTCATGAGACGAACCTCCTTCCGGGAATGCCCGCCCGCAAAGCGAAAATTATTGGTGCCGAAGACAGGACTTGAACCTGCACGGCCCGGAGGCCACTAGACCCTGAATCTAGCGCGTCTGCCAATTCCGCCACTTCGGCACGCTGAAAACTCTACCACTTACGGGCGGCGGCACGCCAGTACCAACCCAGAAGTCTCCACCAAGTCTCCACGGGCGGATTCCGGTCGAGAGAGATGCGCTCCCGCGAGTGCCGGGGCACGTTGTATCCCGCGTCGAACAGTTGGCCGTGCCGGTCCGCGCAACCGATCAGGGCGGCTCCGGTATGCGCAACCGGGCCCGCCCTACCTCTTCCACTGTACCAAGAACAGCACGATCCAGCAAAGGAGGGTTACGCCGCCTGCGGCTGCACCATCGATCCACGTCGTCAGGTGACCCGTCGTGCCGAAGCCGAGGCCCACGACGAGAGGGATCAGTAGGTAGAGGTACCGGGGGTTCGAGGTGAAGGGATACAACAGATCATAGGCGGTTCGCCCGACCGATTCCTTCCCGGCGTTTGTAACAGCCGTCTCGGTGGCTGGCGTGAATTGGGTTCCAGCGTCCAGCGGGCCGGCGCTGCTGCGCACCGCAAGCGCAGTAGTCTCCGGAGCCTCTTGAAGGTCGGTCTCGCCTGCGGACGGTGTCGTTGAGAGGATGGCCCCTTTCTGACGGTTGCGGCGGGCCATTGTCAGATCAGGATGTCGTGATAGGCGGACGCCGCCTTCCACGCGGAGTCGTTCGACTGCTGGAGCAGCGCGCTGATCTTCCGCTCATCCATCGGACCCGGATTCGTGCGCCAGTGGTCCAGATCCAGGAAGAATCCAACCTCGGGAATCCGATCCTTCTGGGCCCCGAGCGAGGTTTCCGTCTTCGCCTGTGCGCTCTGCATGGGACCACCTCGGACCCTGATGTGAGTTTCCCCCCGCTTGAGGACGACGATTTGACCGTAGTCCTCGATCTGCGCGTCGAACACCTCGGTCAGTTGCTTTGGCTGCGGCATCCTCTCGCTCGTTTTCTTCAGCAGCCCCGCGAACGAGTCACGAGTCGGGAACAGGATCTGGGATCGGAACCCGAATCGGACCACATCGGGCAACTTGTAGCCGTCCACGGCGAAAACGTCGCGGATGAAGCGCATGGCGCGGTCGTGCATGTACTGCCGTGTGTCGGGTGTCCGGACCACGTACCCGATATTTCGGTGGCTGACGAATCCGATCTCCCGCTCGTCCTCATCGGTCGGCTTGAAGTCGACCCGGCTGTCGGTGATGCTCCAGACAGACATCTGTCCTTTGGCTGCAACCGCATCCGCGATCCGCCCCCGAATATCGAGCAGCGCGCCGAAAGCGCGGTATCGGATCTCCAGTACGTGCTCGGAGACCACGTTTCTCTCATCAAGGGGCATTGACTGGCACCTCCCGGGACGGACGAGTTCACTCGGGGCGTGTGACTGTTCGAGCAGGTTACAGGTGCCGGAGAACGTCCGTCAAGACCCAGCGGGTCACCTCTCGGGCTCGTCGTGACGTGATACGATCCCGGACCGTGATCACCATCCGCCCCCCGGCACAGTTCTCGTGCAGGACCAGCCTTGCGGGCTGCCTTCGGCAAATGGATCTGACGGTCCCGCCACCGGCCGAGGAGGTGACCCTGGACCTAACGGACCTTGCCTTTATCGATCCAGTCGGCCTGGTGTCTTTGTGGGCGTGGAAGAACCGGGTACAGGCCACATGCCGAGGGTTCACGCTGACGAGACCCCGCAGCGCCGACGTGCAGAAGTACTTGGACGTAATGGATTTTTTCAATCCGACGCCCCAGAATACCGGCAGCCAGATCAGTTGGGGGAGCAGCGGGATCTACTTTCCCGTCCACCATCTTCGGGAGCCGGGGGTTGGGGTCGTGGAGAACCTCGCGTCTGAATTGGCCACGACGTTCGGAGATCACGTGCCCGGGACTACGTCGGCGCTGGCCTACTGCTTCCAAGAGGCCATGGACAACGTATTTCAGCACGCCGAGTCGCCTGTCGGTGCTGTGGCCGCTGCTCAACTGTTTCCGCACACCCCGCGCCGGTGGTGTCAGGCTTCGATCGCCGACATGGGGGTCGGCGTGCTTAGATCGTTGCGTCGATCCCCCGAGCACGCTGACCTGCCCTCGGACGAGCAGGCGCTCCGTCTGGCGATTCAGCGCAACGTGACGTCGACCGCCCCTTACGTCGGGATGTACGGTGGATCGCGCCCGGGAATGGGTCTGTACATGATCTCGGAAGTGTGCCGCCGGACCGGCGGAGAATTGATGCTCCTCAGCGGAGACACTCTCCTGCGCGTCGAGCGGGGCGGCGAGACGGTCGAGAATCTGCCTCGCTGGAACGGCACCATTCTCACGGTCCGGCTGTCTGCGAACGTGCTCGATAATGCTGGCGATGTGATCTCAGAGATCAGGCGCAGCCTCCGGGGCCCTGTCCCCGAGGGGCTCGCCCAGTTCGAGGACTGATGATGGCCACGTTGCGGTTCAGCACCAGCGGGACCAAGTACCTCGGCAGTAGATACACCGCGAAGCACTACCGCGACGAGATTCTGCGCGCCGTGCAGGCGGGTGATCAGCCGATCATCCTCGATTTCTCTGGCATCGAGTCCGTGACCGACTCTTTCACCGACGAATTGTTGGGGGCCCTGATCGCAACCGCCGACATGCAGATTCTGCCGCTGCTCCGGTTCAAGGGCTGCTCCGCAGCCGTGCGCACCGCCATAGAGACGCTGCTGGCTGAAGTGGTCGAGCGGCGGGCCCGGGAATAAGACTTTCCCTCGCAATTGGTCTCAACCAAGTCTCCACGGATTGCTCCGGGGTTAGGTGGGGTTTCAGTGGTAACAGGTGGAGACATCTACGGATAGCGCGATCCTCGCGGGGTTGTCCCTCTGAGCGTTGAAAGTTGACGGTGGTCCTCAGCCCAATGACATCATTGGGTTGCCAAAAGGAGGAACCACCGTCATGGAGAAGCATCGCACGAAAGCACCTGTCGCGGATCCCATCTTTCCCTCTTTGACCCCGGCCTCGAGCAGCCAACTGCTGCTTCGGAGGTCCGTCCTGGACACACGGCTTGCCTTGCGCGACTTCCTGCTCGCCGCTGGGCTGCAGGAGTTGCGGAAAGCTTTCGAGGCGGACCGCACGCTGCTCTGCGGCCCCAAGGGGAAGGTCCAGACCGACCGGCGGGCTTACCGGCACGGCCACGATGTGGGCGAGCTCGTGCTCGGGGGCCGCAAGGTACGCATCGCGAAGCCGCGAGCACGCAGTGTCGACGGATGCGAACTGGAGCTGCCGCACTGGCGCCACTTCGGCCAGGAGGACCCGCTGGATGAGAGGGCGCAGCGGCAGATCCTGCTCGGGGTAAGCACGCGAGGCTACGCCGACAGCCTGGAGGCGCTGCCGATCGAGCTGCCCGAGAGGGGCACGCGCCGCTCCAGCGTGTCGCGACGGTTCGTGGCCCGCACGGCGCGGGCGGTGGAAGCGTTCCTCAGCCGGTCTCTTGGAGGTGTCGACTTCCCGGTGCTGCAGCTCGACGGTGTCGTTCTCGACAAGCACCTGGTGCTGACCGCTCAGGGAATTGATGCGACGGGGCGCAAGCAGGTGCTGGGAGTCGCTGAAGGCAGCAGCGAGAGTGAGGAGGTGGGCAAGAGTCTGCTCCAGAACCTCATCGGGCGCGGTCTGGTCGTCGAACGCGCCCGGCTGTTCGTGATCGATGGTGGCAAGGGGGTGCGCAAGGCGATCCGCAGCATCTTCGGAACTTGGGCCCTGATCCAGCGCTGCCAGGTCCACAAGATGCGCAACGTGCTCGAACACCTGCCTGAGCGGCAGAAGGCATGGGTGCGCGCCGGGATTCGCCGCGCCTGGTCGGCGCCAACGGTGGGCCGAGCCCGGGAGCAGCTCCGGACCCTGGCCACGCAGTTGCGTGCGGATCATCCGGGCGCTTCGGCTTCCATCGAGGAAGGGCTCGACGAGACGCTCACGGTCATCGCTCTCGGAGTCGTCGGGTCGCTGCATCAGACTCTGCGCTCGACCAACCCGATCGAGAACATGCAGGGAACCATCCGGCGCGTCACCCGCAACGTGAAGCGCTGGCGGGACGGGTCGATGGTGCTGCGCTGGGTCGCGACGGCCCTGATGGAAGCGGAGAAGAAGTTCCGTCGGGTGAAGGGCTATCGGGACATGCCGCAACTGCTCGCGGCTCTGGACGCCACCGTCGGCGTCGAGGCTCTCGACAAGAAAGTCAGCGTGGCGTAAAACGTGAACCAGGATCACCGTCGACTTTCAACGGAGAGCGGGACATCCCCATCCTCGCGGTTGGTGATACCAGCTTCGCTGGAATCTCTGACTGTCAACGGGTTGCGGGGGAGTGGCGCTACCCTGAATCTAGCGCGACTGCCAATTCCGCCACTTCGGCACGCCGGGTCGTACGTTACCAAAAAACGCCGGAGGAGCCAGGGGAGGGATCGGAAGAGCCGGGAAGGGGGCGTGGAGGAGAAGAGGCGGGGCCGGAAGACCGCCCGGCCCCGCCACGAAGACCTAGCAGGCCGAAGAGGTGCAGCCGCCGCTGACCGAGCAGTTGGATCCGGTCGCCTTGAAGCAGGTGGGGCCCTTGCGGGGATCCTTTTCGCACGTCTTGTTGTTGCATCCCGGAGCGGCGAGCGCCGATTGAACCGCCATGCCGGAAAGCGCCGACAGGTATGGTGAACGGATCGGCGACGAGACGCCGCTGACGATCTGGGCCGTGGCCAGGACCGCCACGATGAACAGGATGCGGGCCGTGATGCGACGAGTTCGTTGAGTCATCATCTCCTCCACGTTGAGAGCGCGCCAGGAAAGGGTCGGGCGGACTCCATGTACCACGAGCGGCGCACCCGCGCAACGCCGTTCTTCCGGCGATCGAACCCAGCCCGCCCGAATGACAGGATCAGCAGGCGGTGATCGTGCAGACGTTCCCGCTGGCGGAGCAGTTGTAGTTCACGGGGGCCTGGTGACAGGTCGGGGACTTGCGACCGGGCTCCTTGGCACAGTACTTGGAGTTGCAGCCGGGGGCGGCGAGGGCCGTGCTCGGGCCGAGGGTCGACAGGGACGAAAGGTACGGCGAGCCGCCGCCGGGCGGCGTGCCGGCGACGATCTGCAGCGCCGCGACGACGGCCACGACGAGTGTCAAATGCAACGCGAACCGAAGCGAACGTGTCATTCGATCCTCCTCCTAGCAGGTCGAAGAGAAGCAGCCGCTTTTGACAAGACAGGTGACCCCGGGACCGGCCTTCACGCAGGCGGGCCCGCGGCCGGGCTCCTTGGCGCACGTCTTGTCATTGCAGGTCGGCGTCGCGAGAGCGGACCCCGCGGCGAGATCGGAGAGCGCTGACAGGTAGGGCGAGCGTCCTTTCTGCAGGGTCGAGGTCACGATCGGGACGACACTGAGAACGATCAGGATAGCGGCCGTGCCGGCCGCCACCTTGAAGCCTTGACGCATGGTTGGTTCCTCCCTTGGGCGACGACGGACTGTCCTTTCCATTTACCACGCGCGAGGCACGGGTGCAACTTGATTGTGCGCGGTCTACCGCGGCGTGTGGAGACGCGTGATGCTCAACGCTCCCGTCTCAAGTAGCGGATATAGTCGCCGACCGCATCGGCGTCCTCCGGCGACAGGACCGGCCGGTAGGCCGGCATCTGCAGGCGCTGCCGGTTGATGAAGAAGCGCGCCACGCGCTTGCTCGCGAGACGATCGATGCCGCCGTCGAGGACCCACTGGCGCAGCTCCTGCGCGTTCAGGACCAGCTCCGGGTAATCGG
>DASQAT010000002.1 GCA_035635555.1 Candidatus Dormiibacterota bacterium | reverse complement strand
GCCATACCTGTTCTTCCGGCGCAGTCACTACACGCGCAACCTGATCTTCCGCAACGACCTGTTCGAGGTCGTGGCGATCGGCTGGGAGCCGGCGCAGGCCTCGGCGATCCACAATCACCGGGGCCAGGAGTGCTGGATGGGAGTGCCGATCGGCCGCCTCGAGGTGCGCAATTACCGGCTTCTCGAGAAGGACGAAACGTCGCGCACCTGCCGGCTGCAGCCGTCCGAACGCTACGAGATGGACCCGCTCCATCCGGCCGCGGTCGATCCGACCGAGCCAATCCACTCGGTCCACAACCTTCCGGAATACGGCGGGCGGGCGATGTCGATCCACGTCTACTCGCGGCCGTTCGACTCATGCGAGATCTACCAGCCGGAGCAGGGGCGCTACTACGACGTGTCGCTGGGATACACGACCCGGTTCGGCGTCCTCTGTCCCGGTGAGATGGCGGAGGCGGGGCTCGCCGTATCCTAGGAATTCAGGCCGCCGTCGGAGCGGGCGTTCAGCGCGCCAGTCGCGTCTCGGCCGCCTGCAGATCCGAGGTCGCGCCGTCCCAGTCGTCGTACAGGTGGGCGAGCTCGATCTCGATCGATTTCTTCTCCTCGCCGAGGCTGCGGGCCAGCCCCGGCTCCTTGTACGTTTTCGAGGACGACATCGCGGTCTCGATCTCCTTGAGACGGGTCTCGAGGGGGAGGATCGACGCCTCCAGCGCGGCGATTCGATCACGGTAGCTCTTCAGCTCACGGTTGCGCCGGTTGCGTGTCTCGGCATCGTGACGCCTCTGCTCTCGTCCGCTCGGCTCCCGTCCGCTCCCGGCGCGGGCCGGGCCGCCGGCGCCCGCGCCCTGGTGCTCTGCACCGCCCGCGGCGTCCTCAACCGGAGGATCCCGGCGCGCTGCCGCCCCGGGTTTCACCGGCGCGCGGCCGCCGCGCGGCAGGACGGCCACCGGCCCGGTGCTCCGCGGCCCCTTCCCGGCCGCAGCGGCGCGAACCGCCGCCACATAGTCGTCGTACCCGCCGTCGTAGAGCGCGAGTCTCCCGTCGTCGAACGCCGCGACGCGCGTGGCCACCTTGTTGATGAAGTAGCGATCGTGCGACACGAACAGGAGCGTCCCTCCGAACCCGGCGAGGGCGTCCTCCAGGGCCTCGCGCGTGGGCAGATCCAGATGGTTCGTCGGCTCGTCCAGCAGGAGAAAGTTCCCCGGGTCGAGCGTGAGGCGGGCCAGCGCCAGGCGGTTCTTCTCCCCGCCGCTCAGCACCTCGACTTTCTTGAACACGTCGTCGCCCGAGAACTGGAAGATGCCGAGCAGCGAGCGCAGCTGTCCGGGACTCTTCCCGGGCGCCCAGGCCTGCATCTCGTCGAGCACGGTCCGTCCGGGCGTCAGGGTCTCGAGCACGTGCTGGGCGAAGTAGTGCAGGACGACCTTGTCGCCGATTTCGACCGAGCCGCCTTCGGCGGGCAGACGCCCCGCCACCACCTTGAGAAGCGTGCTCTTGCCGCAGCCGTTCGGTCCGACCAGGGCGATCCGGTCGCCGCGCCAGATCTCGAGGTCGAGTCCCTTGAGGACCGCCCGCTCGCCGAAGCTCTTGCGCACAGAGGCGAGGAGCGCCACGCGCTGGGCTGCGCGCGACACCGGCGGGAACGAGAAGCGCCAGGTCTGGTCCTCGGCCATGACCTCGGTGCGCTCCATCTTCTCCAGCATCTTGATGCGGCTCTGCACCTGGCGCGCCTTGGTCGCCTTGTAGCGGAAGCGCTCGATGAAACGCTCGACATCCGCCACGCGGTGCGCCTCGGACGCCGCCTTCTTGACCGCCAGCTCGCGCGCCTTCTCCTTGTCGATGCGGTAGCGGTCGTAGTTGCCGGGCCAGAGGGTGACCCGGCCGTCGTGCACCTCGGCGATCGAGCTGGCCAGCCGGTTCAGGAAGGTGCGGTCGTGCGACACGATGACGAGCGCGGACGGGATGTCCGACAGGAAGTCCTCCAGCCAGGCGACCGCCTCCAGGTCGAGATGGTTGGTCGGCTCGTCCAGGAGCAGGAAGTCGGGCCGGCGCAGGAGGAGAGCCCCGAGGGCGGCCCGCATCCGGTAGCCGCCGGAGAACTCGCGGAGCGGGCGCGCGTGATCGTGCTGTCCGAACCCTAGACCGCCGAGAATCGCCTTGGCCCGCGCCTCGAGATCGAAGCCGCCGGCGGCTTCGAAGCGGTGCTGCACCTCGCCCGCCCGCCGGGTCACCGTCTCCTGCCGCTCGCCGGTCGAGGTCGCCATTTCGAGGTGCAGCCGTTCCATTTCCTGCTCCATCGCCAGGATTTCAGAGAACGGTGCCAGGAGCGCCTCGAGGACCGTCCCCTCCGCGAGCCTCGCCCCCTCCTGCGGCAGGTAGCCCAGGGAGGTGCCGCGCACGATGTCGATGGCCCCACGGTCCGGCCCCTCGGACCCCGCGATCAGGCGCAGCAGGGTCGTCTTGCCTGCGCCGTTCGGGCCGACCAGGCCGACGCGCGCGCGCGGCGGGATGGCCCAGTCCACGCCCTTCAGGACCTCGTGGACGCCGTAGCTGCGCGCAACACCCGACAGTCGAATCACGCGACCAGTCTACACAGGAGGGCGCTCGGGCATCAACGCGGTCAGGGGAGGACCGGCGGGGCGTACGGGAGCGTCTGCGCGAGCAGCCAGCAGAGCAGGAATACGATCGGGACGTGGAACAGGAGCTGCAGGATGGAGAAGCCGGCCAGGTCCCTGGCGCGCACGTTCAGGATCCCCATGAGCGGCAGCATCCAGAACGGGTTGACCAGGTTCGGCAGGGCCTCGGCGGCGTTGTAGATCTGAACGGTCCAGCCGAGATGCACGTGCCAGGCGTTGGCCGCCGCCATGACGTAGGGGGCCTCGATGATCCACTTGCCTCCCCCCGAAGGGACGAACAGCCCGAGGACCGCCGAGTACAAGGCCACTACGATCGGAAACGTCCCCTGGGTCGAGACCCTGACGAACAGATCCGCCAGGAGCGTCTTGATCGCGGTGTTGGAGATGATGCCGAACATGCCGGCGTAGAGCGGGAACTGTATGAGGACCCCGGCGGTGGCCGGCATGGCCCGTCCGACGGCGGACAGGAACGAGGCCGGCCGCAGGTGCAGGAGAAGCCCCAGGGCGAAAAAGGCTAGATTGAAGTTATTGAGGTCCAGCGCCGCAAAGAACCCCCGGTCGCGCACCTGCGTCACCAGGAAAGCGGCCATCAGCAGGACGACCGACACGCCGAGGATCGGGCTGTTCTCGAGCCTCTCCGCCGGTGTCGTGGGCGGCCGGGTCCCGACCGGCGGGGCCTCGAAGCGGATCCCCATCGCCTCGGCCGTCCGGGCGCGCGCGGGCTCCGGACAGGAGACGTACGCGACGGCCACGGACACCGCGATCAGGATCCCTGCTATCAGAAGACTCTGCCACAGGAAGATGGTCTGCGACAGCGGGATGACACCGGTGATCGGCAGAAGCGTCCCGGGGATCGTCGAGCGGGTGGCCTGCAGGAGCGCCGCCGAGGACGAGAGCCCCAGGGCCCAGACGCTCCCGAGCCCGAGGTACGCCGCGGCGCAGATGGCGCGGTAGTCGATCCCCTTCAGACGCCGCGTGAGCTCGCGCACCAGCAGACCGGTGAACACGAGCGACAACCCCCACGAGAGGAGGGACGCCGCCATGGCGAAAAAGGCGACGAAGGCGACGGCGCCCCGGGGGGTCCTGGGGCGCCGCGACAGCCAGCCGATCAGACGGGCCAGGGGCGGCGATGAGGCGACGACGAAGCCCCCGACGATCACGAGGACCATCTGCATCGTGAACGGGACCAGCCCCCAGAAGCCGCCGCCGAACTCCGTCACCAGGCGGACCGCTCTCTCACCGGTCAGGAGTCCCGCGAGAAACACGACGACGACCGCGGCGAGGGCGAAGACGAAGGCATCGGGGAAATAGCGCTCGCAGACGCCGGCGATGAAGGCGCCGGCGCGCTCCAGAGGGGCGGCGCTTCGGGGCGCGATGTCGGGGCGGGGGGCGGAGGTCACGCGCGCGCATTGTAATGGAAAATGCCCTACAACCGTGCGGATGCCCGCAATTATTCATGTCCGATCAATCTGATTCCACGAGGGTTACCTCGACGGGCAGCTGTTCTCAAGTGATCTTGGCCTTCCAGGTCGTCGCTCCGGTTAATGCCCCTCTGCGCGCCGGGCTGTCATCCGCACTGTTGTAGGGCATTTTCTAATACAATGCTCGGCATGGATCACCTGGACGAAAGTCTCCTCAATCTAATCGTCGAGACCTCGACCAACCTCCCACCCGATGTCCGCCGGGCCATGGCGCGTGCCCTGGGGAGCGAGCAGCAGAATACCCGGGCGGGGCAGGCCCTCCAGGTCATCGCGTCCAACATCGACATGGCGACCGACTGCGAGGGACCGATCTGCCAGGACACCGGCTGGCCGACGTTTCTCGTCAGGACGCCGGTCGGCGCCGACCAGATGCGGATCGAGGAGGCGATCAGACGGGCGATCTCGGAGGCGACCAAGCGCGGCAAGCTCCGTCCGAACTCGGTCGATTCATTGACCGGCAGGAACAGCGGCGACAACCTGGGTCCCGGGACGCCGACTGTTCACTTCCAGCAATGGACGCAAGGGGACGAGATCGAAGTGCGGCTGCTCCTGAAGGGGGGCGGCTGCGAAAACAAGAACATCCAGTACTCGCTGCCGATGGAGGTCCCGAACCTGGGGCGCGCCGACCGCGACCTCGACGGCGTGCGTAAGTGCCTGCTGCACGCCGTCTGGCAGGCGCAGGGGCAGGGGTGCAGCGTCGGCGCTCTGGGCGTGTGCGTCGGCGGCGATCGGACCAACGGCTACGAACACGCGAAACTGCAGCTGTTCCGCACGCTCGACGACGTGAACCCCGACGCGAGACTGCGCGAGCTGGAGGACTACGTCGTCAGGACGTCCAACGCGCTCGGTATCGGCACGATGGGGTTCGGCGGCAGCGTGACCCTGATCGGCTGCAAGATCGGGGCGATCAATCGATTGCCCGCGTCGTTCTTCGTGTCGGTGGCGTACGACTGCTGGGCGTTCCGCCGTCTCGGCGTCGTGCTCGATGCCCGGACCGGGGCGATCAGAAGATGGCTGTACAAGGACGCGGCCCCCCCGGAGAAAATGACGGCGCGGGAGGGGTTCCCCCTGACCGGCAGAGAGAAAGTCCTGCGGCCACCCCTAAGCGACGCCGACGTGCGCGGGCTTGCGGTCGGAGACGTCGTCCTGATCAGCGGCGTCCTGCACACCGGGCGCGACGCGCTGCACCATCATCTTATGAAGAACGCCCCGCCGGTCGATCTGCGCGGCCAGATCCTGTACCACTGCGGCCCGGTCGTGCTGAATGAAGGGGGCGGCTGGCGCATGACGGCCGCCGGCCCGACCACGAGCAGCCGGGAGGAGCCTTACGAGGCCGACGTGATCGGACGCTACGGCCTGCGCGCGGTGATGGGGAAGGGCGGGATGGGTCCAAAGACCCTGGCGGCCCTGAAAGAGCACGGCGCCGTATATCTCAACGCCATCGGAGGCGCCGCGCAGTACTACGCCCGCTGCATCGAGAACGTAGAGGGCGTCGACCTCCTCGAGTTCGGGCTCCCCGAGGCGATGTGGCACCTGCGCGTCAAGGAGTTTCCTGCCATCGTCACCATGGACGCGCACGGTCACTCGCTGCACGCCGACGTCCAGAGTGCTTCCGGTGAGGTCCTCAAGACGTTCGCGGAGCCTGTGTTCGCCGGGTCCTAGCCACCGGTGCCGCGCGACGCGACCAGCCGGTCCAGCTCGGTCTTGAGACGAGCCAGGACCTCGTCGTAGCGGTAGGTCCCGATCGTCTCCGCCTTTGCCTTCAAATTGACATGCGTCGGGGCGCACCACAGACCGAGATCGGCGTCATCCGTCTCGCCCGGCCCGTTCACACGGCAGCCCATCACGGCGATGGTGATGGCGTGCTCGCGGGCGTAGGCCGTCACCTCCCGCACCTTCTCCGCCAGCTCCACGAACGCCTCGTTCTCGACCCGCGAGCAGGAGGGGCAGGAGATGATGTTCAGCTTCCCGCCGAGATTCTCGGGGACCGACCGGAAGCGGCCGCGGGCGATGTCCTCCAGGATCGAGCGGCCGGCGGCGATCTCCTCCCCCTTGCGATCGTTCGGTACCGTGAGCGAGACGCGGATGGTGTCGCCGATACCGCGCGAGAGGAGCTGCTCGAAGGCGACGCGCGTCTTGATCACCCCCTCGGGGGGGAGACCGGCCTCGGTCACCCCGAGGTGCAGCGGCACGTCCTTGCGGACTTCGGCGAACCGGACGTTGGCGTCGATGACTTTTTTCGGCTCGGAGTCCTTGAGCGACACGCAGTAGCGCGTGAAACCGAGATCGTCGAGGAGAGCCGCGTGCTCCAGGGCGGACTCGACCATCTCCGCGACCGAGTCACCCGCGAACCGGCCCGCCTTGTCGGGATCGATCGACCCGCAGTTCACGCCGACGCGCACCGCGCAGTCGTGCTTCGCCGCCACCTCCGCCAGAAAGGCGACCTTGTCGCGCACCGGCCGGGTCCTCTCATGGTGGTGCAGGTGGCCCGGGTTGTAGCGGATCTTGTCGACGAACGGCGCGACCTCCGAAGCCAGGCGGTAATTCTCCTGAAGGTCCACGGACAGGTTGGCCCCGGTCCGCTCCCGGATGGGGCGGAGGGCCGCCACGTCCCGCGCGCTGTCGACCGCGATCCGGACGATGTCCGCCCCGGCCCGCTCCAGGTCCAGGATCTGGCGCACCGTCGCCTCGACGTCCGAAGTCCGGGTGGCGCACATGCTCTGCACCGCGACGGCGTGACCGGAGCCGATGGTCGTCCGGCCGATGCGCACCGCGCGCGTGGGATTGCGGGGGAGGGCGGTCAAATCGATCATGCCGCGAGGATCATAGCACCCCGAAGCGGCGTCCGGCCCCCGCCCGCACGCGCCCGGCGCGCAGCTCGGCCAGGGGATAGAAGGTGTCGCGCCAGCGGATCCCTCCCCGGACGAGCGTCCTGAGGGCGGAGTTCCAGGCGGCTCCGAGGAGAACAAGGACTGCGACGGGATAGAGGAGCGACAGCAGAGCGGCGCTGCCGCCGTAGCGCCGCGACTGCCTGCGGAACCCCGAGGCGATGACGACCGCCTGGAGCAGGAAGGGGAGCCAGATGGCGGCGGTAGGGACGGCGCCACCGGCCGGGGGAGCGAGGGCCGACGCCGCGATCCCCGCGGCCAGGGGTCCGAAGACCAGGAGGATCGACGCCGCCGTGAAACCGACCAGCTGCGTGACCGAGTAATCGATCCCGGCGAACAGGTTCTTCTCCAGTCCGCGCGCCACGTTCAGGGCGCCCTTGTGCCAGCGACAGCGGACGAGGCCGACGCCGTCGAACAGACGCTGCCGCGCGCCGCTCTCCTTCAGCAGGCGGCCCAGCGCGTAGTCGTCGGTCGGGTCCATCTTCAAGAGCGAGTGCCCCCCGATCCGATCGTAGGAGGAGCGGCGCACCAGGTTGAAGGCGCCTATGCCGGCGCCGCCGCGTCTTTTGTCCCGGTCCATCTCGTAGACGCGCGCCGCGAGCAGGTACATCTGGGCGAACACCGAGAGGAGCGCCTGCTGCAGGTCCGAGACCGGACGCTGGTCGGGGATGACGGCGAGGTGATCGAGGTGGCGCGTCGTGGCGAGATGAACGACGCGCGCCAGGAGGTCGTCGGCGACCAGCTCGACGTCGCCGTCGAGGAACAGGATCCAGTCGCCCCGGGCCCGCAGAGCACCCAGGTGGCAGGCGTGGCACTTCCCCAGCCAGCCGCGCGGGAGAATCCGGTTGTGGATCGTCGCGAGACGGGAGCCGGAGGCCCCGGCACCCAGCCGGTCGAGGATCTCAGAGGTGCCGTCGGTGGAGCGATCGTCGACGACGATGACCTCGAGGGCGGGATGGCGCTGCGCCAGGAGCCGGCGCACGGTCGTCCCGATCTCCTCCGCCTCGTCGCGCGCCGTCACCACCACCGACAGGGACGGCAGGGGACCGGGGACCGCCGGGGTCGACCCGGCTCCGGCGGGACAGCCGTCGAGCCCGATGGCTGAGCGCAGGACCGCGATCTGGCGCGCCGCGCGGTCGAGCAGAAGACCGAGCAGGGACCAGGCCACGAGCAGGAGCGCGGCGAGGCAGGCGAGGGCTGACACGCTCGGGGGCCGGTCGTCAGGAGGAGGAAGGAGGAGCGGCGAACACCGCCGAGCGGGCGACATCCTCCTGCCGGATCCTCGCCGGGTCGAACGCCTCGAGCGCGGCGATCAGCTTCTCGAGCGCCTGGTCGAACCCCGGGACGGTCTTGCGGGCGCGGCTGAGGGGATTGCAGCGCGCCAGCACGAAGTTCTTCACGAACGGGTGGTTGATGCCGCGCCGCTTGAGCTTGTCGACGATCTCCTTGAGGCGGGCATCCGCCTCCTCGACGCGAGCGGCGCGCTCCTGGCGCGTGGCATAGGCGCTCTTCAGGGAAGT